>JAITOQ010000071.1 GCA_031289865.1 Clostridiales bacterium | reverse complement strand
GAACCGACTTTCAATTTGATATTTCTGAGCGCACGGTCGTTCATGTCCGTACACCGCTTAAAGACCACACGTTCGGGGTCTATATCGTGCTCCGTCCGATAAAAAATACAGTTGTCGATAGCGGAAGCAAGTAGATTGTTCGCCTTTTCTATAGCGTTAAAATCACCTGTAAATTCGAGATTGATTTCCGTCATCGGCGCGACCTGACTGTAACCGCCTCCGCACGCGCCCCCCTTGATACCGAATACCGGACCCAAGGACGGTTCGCGCAAAGCCAAGGCGGTCTTTTTTCCCAGCCTCGTGAGCGCGTCCGCAAGCCCTATCGAAACCGTAGTCTTTCCCTCCCCGCTTTTGGTCGGGTGAATTGCGGTCACCAAAATCAGCTTGCCGCATTTTTTTTCGTCCTTGTCGGACGGCTCGACCTTTGCAATGTAATTTCCGTACGGATACAGCCGTTCCCGATCTATCCCAAGCTTTTCTGCAATCTCGCCTATCGGACGGAGTACCGCGCTTTCTGCAATTTCAATATCACTTTTCATCTTTGACCTCGTTTTTATTTATCGCTTCGTTTTGTTCGCGAAGCTCCTTAATTATCTCGTCATATTTTTCTTCCGTCAATTTATGCTTAAACCTAAAAATCAAATAACTCGCAATCACAAGCAATAGCGGAACGAGTGCCATCGCAATCCTAAGTACGCTCTCCAAACTTGGCGACAAAGTCATTTGTTCGGCGATATAGACACGGATTTTTTCACTGCCCGCGCCCGCCTTATCCATGTCCGAAACCGCTTTTAAAATACGGTTCAAGCCCGAAAGCGCAAGGACAAGCGTAATCGACCCGACTTGCACCGCGCCCGAAAATTTAGCGATAAAGGTCTTTACCGCAAAGATTGTGCTTTCGCTGCGGATTCCGTTTTTCCACTGCCCGTATTCGATAGTGTCGGCAATCAAGACGTTCATCATCACTATTATCAAAGAGATGGCGTAAAGCAATACAAAGCCGATTATCCCGACGACGATTATGTTTTTAGGTAAAAACACGACCTTGCCGACAAGCAAAAACAGAACGTACCCGACGGTCATTGCAACGACCGCTACAAAAAATATCTTTCTAAAGGAAAGCTTCGCCGAAAAAAACCGATAAGTCACAAGCCCCAACAGCTGTGCGATACCAAGCACCACGACAAAGATTGTGAAATCCGCTTTTCCGTACGAACCCATAATAAACTGAAAAAAGTAGATGCCAAAGCCGTTGGTCAAAAAATACGCCGTCTGAAAGAGCAAAAAGCTGATTGCGACGACCAATAACTGATCGTTTTTAAACAAGACCTTTGCGACGTCCTTTAATTTAAATCTATCGGCTTTTCCCGTGATCGAGTCGTACTGCGGTTTGACAAATTTTAGTAAGACGGCTTGAGATACGACGAATACCGCGCCGAAAGACAACGCGACGATCATCATTCCCCTATCGACCCCGACCCCGTCCGCGCCGTATATGAGCGGAGGAACGGCGACCGCCGCAAAAAGGCTCAAGCCCGCAAACGCATTCGTCAGCGTCGTCAGCTTTTCGCGCTCGCGGTTGTCGGTCGTAAGCGACGGGAGTATTCCGTAATACGCGGTGTCATTGACGGTAAACGCTATTCCGAAAAGGAAATAGATCACAAAAAAGAGAACCGTGTAGCCCGCCTCGCTCATATGAAAGACGCTCTTGTAGTCGATAAACAAAAGAACGAAAAACATCACGCTAAGCAGCCCGCCGATAGCTATCCACGGCTTAAACTTTCCCCATTTTGAACGTGTATTGTCGATAAAAAACCCCATGATCGGATCGTTCACCGCGTCAAACAACCTAAGCGCAATCAAAATCACGCCGATAACCGTCAATGCCGTATCGGTCAAGCCTACCCCGACCGTCAAAAAGATGAGGAGGTACTGCGTCACAACGGAATAAGTAATATTCCGTCCGACGCCCGTTATGCCGAACACCCATTTGTTCCGTCGGTAAAGCTTTTGATCTTTCTCTTCCACCGTACTCTCTCCTTTGTTTTTTAATCGTTTGTACGAAATTTATATCGACGTTTATACCGACGCCGATATTTATACCGACGTAAAAAACATTAAAAAACGGCTTTCTAAAAACTTAAATTTTTTAGAAAGCCGATCTTCATTGTCATACCTCACTTAAAGGACAAATAAATATCCCTTCGGAAATGAAAAACTATCTTACATCTTTGATTTTCGCGGCTTTGCCGGTCAATCCTCTCAAATAATACAGTTTTGCGCGTCTGACCTTGCCGCGTCTGACGATCTCGATGTGATCGATCTTCGGCGAATGCAACGGGAAGGTTCTCTCCACGCCTACGCTAAACGAAATACGGCGAACGGTAAACGTCTCGCGGATACTTCCGTTCTTTTTTGCGATGCAAACACCTTCGTACGCTTGCAGCCGCTCTCTCGTGCCCTCGACGACCTTGACAAAAACCTTTAAGGTGTCGCCCACTTTGAATGACGGAAGGTCTGATCTTAAGCCTTCCTTTTCGATAATGTCGATAATGTTCATATAATGTTTCCTCCGTTCAAAAAAGGCGTTCGTGCGCGACATGCCGCAGAGGACCGCCCAAAATCGTCTTATATTGTATCATAAAGCGGTTTTTTACGCAAGCGAATTGACACAAGTTTTTAATTTTCGTTTTTTTTTGCACAACAATATTTAAAAAAATTTTCAAAAACATATTGACAAACGGCATATTTAGTATTATGCTGTTGATAACGGTCGTAAGATGAAAGAACCACAAATAAAAAGACTGCAACTAAGCTTTAAAAGGATGGTTTCATGAAAAACAAAACGTTATACAAGATGAGCGCAATCGCAATCATGCTTATAGTATCGATTGCCGTGCTGAGTACTTGCAAACCAAAAGGAGGAAACGACATGCTAAGTGCAGAATTAGAAACAAAAATTAAACAAGATTGGCAAGAACAATTCGGAACGGAGCTAACGATTAACTATTATGGGACTCACAATGATTATGTTGTCTTTTTTGTGCCGGGCATGGAGACCGTAATTACAAATGTTAAAATAGCCGGCACTATTTTTCGCGGCAACAACTCATGGACAATTTATCTTTGGAAAAACGGCTCTTTTTCTAACATGATTGATGCTTATCAACAAGGATTATTGACCGCGGAAGATATAGAAAAAATTGGCTTTCACCATAGAGAGACTTTAAAAAAAAGTTGGATCGGAAGCGAGAATTCATTTAACGAGTGGTATTTCAATACAGATGATATCTGTTCAATAATCGAATAAAAAATAAAGAGTAGAAAATGAAAAAATTTTCAAAAACATATTGACAAACGGCATATTTAGTATTATGATGGTGGTAGTCGTTGTAATATGTAAAAATAGTCTTTGACCGTCATAAACGTGTTCAGAGAGAGGATGTGAAATTTAAATACTGCATGAAACCAAAATTCCTAATTTCGGTAACAAAAAGGAGGTCTGTAATGTTTAAAAAAATTTGTATAGGAGTGTGTTGTCTTATGATAGCATTTTCACTTGCGGCATGTAAAAACAAGGATAACTACACAAAAGATGAGGTTATTCTTGTGGTTTTGACAAGAGCCGCGACATTAGAGTTTAAGGACTATAAGGCAAAAGATTTCCTCGAAGTCTGTGCGATAAGTGTCGAGGACTTAACCGCGGAAACGGGTGAAATTGTCAAACGGGCATTGGCGGGCGACGTTGCGCATGAGAATTTAGTCATTGTAGATACGTTCCAAACGATCTTAAAGCTTGTGGTGCGTGTAGGTAACAAGCAAAGCATTACCGAGCTTTGTGCGGTTTTGGAGCTTCGGCGCGACATTGAGTATGCTAATCCTAATTATGAGATTTCATTGGTCAATTAAAAGAATAAGGAGGGTCATCATAATGAAGAAAATTGTATTAATGCTTTCGGTGTTTGTGCTTGGATTGGCGCTTGTGTTTGGTGGAGTGATTAATACTCATCAAACGAGTGCTATCTCTGCCCTATCGTATGGCGAAACAACAGAAAACAAAATTTATTGTACTGCTACAATAAAAGATGATTTTAGCGATAATACAGTCTTAGTTGTTCTCAATCGTGAGGCAAGTTTGAGTGGTTTAAAAGATTCAAAGGATTTTAGAGAGTATACACCCAAAGATTTTTCAGAAATTCGGCTGAGTGGCGTCGAGGATTTAACCAGAACCACAGTTGATGTTGTAAAACGACAAATTGCAGATGAAAAATTATTAAGTGAAAAACAAGTTGCTACTGAACAATTTTTAGACAATAAATCAATGAAAGTTGATGTTGAGAATTTCAAACGAATTCTTAAACTTGATTTGCGTGAAAAAGGCAAGGAAAATGTTCTAAATGTAATTAAGCAACTTGAAAAACGGGATGACATCCTAAGTGCTAATCCTGATTTTTTACATACTTTGTCTGCAATATATCCAACTGAGTGGTCATCTCTAAATAGTACGCAGAGATGGGGGTTGGAGCAAATAGGTTTGCCTAATGCTTGGGACTTAGTTTCCCACACACCTTCAGTAATAGTAGGCGTAATAGATTCTGGTATTGACGCTACGCATCCTGATTTAGTGAATCAAGTGAATGTTGCGATGTCCCGTGACTATGTTGGAGGAACTCCTACTGCCTCTGGCATGAAACATGCTACCCATGTGGCTGGTACAATCGGTGCTACGGGCAACAATGGTTTCGGGGCGGTTGGCGTCAGTTGGGATGTTAAATTAGTCTCCATGAGGGTTTTTGACAATAACGGAAACGGCTATACGTATAATGTTGTAAATGCAGTGAATTATGCGATATTAGTTGGTATCCCAATTTTGAATTATAGTGGCGGTGGCTATACTTTTGATACTACTCTTCGCGCTGCTATTAGTAATTATCCTGGTTTTTTTGCCGCAGCATCGGGCAATGAGGCGAACAATAACGATAACACCCCACATTATCCGTCTAACTTTGTAAACGATAGACTTATATCAGTTGGAGCGACAACGGCTACCGACACTATGGCGAGTTTCTCTAACTGGGGTGCGACGTCAGTTGATATTTTTGCACCGGGAGTTAACATTTGGAACACGATCCCAGCTGAGATAGGATCATACGGCTATCTTCAAGGTACTTCGATGGCAACTCCTTATGTTGCTGGAGTGGCGGCATTATTAAAATCGAGAGCACCTTCGCTCAGTGGTGCCGCAATAAAAAATGCAATTATGGATAACGTTGATGTTGTATCCTCGTTAAGCGGTCTGTGTGTGTCAGGCGGTCGATTAAACGCTTACAAAGTTCTTAACGCAACACAGCTAAAAGTTGGCACATACAACATTTCAACTGTTGCGGGCACTGAGATTGCATTGTCTAATGACAACAGTACGTCTTTTGATGTAACCCTTACTACAAACAATGGTGCCACAAGAACCTTTACTTTTGCAGCGGATAGCAGTCTCGGATACGCATCTACAAAAACTTGGAGTCCGATATGGACAAATCTAAATACTTGGCACAACTTCTTTAACGAGGTAAATATAAAATTTGTGTCGAACACGTTATTTACCGTATATTGTCAAGGTGTTATGCTTGATTCGTTTTCTGACAGCAACGGTTTCGCTTCAATGCGGATAAATGTCACGGCAACGTCTGGTAAAAGTGTAATCACTTCCCCATCGGGATCGATAAGTCATGTCGCCCAAACGCCGACCTATATAAGTACGGCGCAACAACTGTCGAATATTCGCAACAACCCGAACGGATGGTATGTACTTTCAAACGACATTGATTTGTCAAGCTTTGGTCAATGGACATCGATTCCGCAATTGGGACCTAACGGTATTTTGGACGGCAACGGTAAAACCGTTACGGGCTTGACAATAAACGGATATGGTGTCGGTAGCACGACGGCAAATGTCGGTCTCATCGAGTACAATAGAGGCTTGATTATGAACCTTAAAATGGCAAATCTGTACATTTATTTGCCTAACG
>JAITOQ010000056.1 GCA_031289865.1 Clostridiales bacterium | reverse complement strand
TGAGCCGCCCGCCCGCCTCGAACGTTTTAATCTGCTTTTTGAGCCTCACTCTGGCTATTTCCAACGCCTTTACCTCGTCGATCATGTCGGGCGTTTTAACCGACTTCAGCGAATACTCGACCGTTTCGCCGCCCTCGGTTATGCGGCACACAACCGTATCGGAGGCGCACCGCGCGTTGATATCCGCTGAAAAGGTCTTGCCGAACGGGTGCGGCAAAAGCTCGCCCGAATACTCCTTGCCGTCGATATTCGCCGTGTAAGCGTAGGTTTTTGCGGCGACATATTCGGCGGGTTGCAAGGTGATAAGCGTAAACACGCGCGCGCCGGCGGCGTGACCGTCCAAAATATAGGGATTTTCGCGCTTGCCGGTAATGGCGGTAACCTTAACGTTGCCCGCGCCGCCCGAGTAGACGTTAGTTCTAAGCTCCGAAATCTGCGCGTCGTATTTTTCGAGCGCGCTCTTACACGCTGTTAAATAGAATAATGAAAAAACCGTAAACACCGCGCAAACCGCCCACAGCGCGCAAACCTTTTTGTAACGCATACAGAAACCCCGCATATAATAATAGTCGATAGTTATTTATACGCGCGATTCGACAAAATATGACGTATTGAGTTTAATTAAGAGTTAAGAGTTGTCATCAGGCTTAATAAATGCAGAATGCAAAATACAAAATGCAGAATGCAGAATTGGCAACCTCTATTAAACGTTTATATTTAAAATTCTCAACAGAGCATAGTCGTTTTGCCGGATACATTAAACTTTTTAAGATTCCCCGATTAAGCTTTTGAAATTCGCACGGTTCTTGATCGCATTTCTTGTGAGATTTTCTCACTTTTTAAGCGTATTTTTGCCCGAGCGCCGTTTTGGAGGTTGACAAAAAACAGTACCTTTGCATATTGTAGGCAAGGTTCTTTAAGCCTATCTTACACGCCGCTCTCGATAGCCCTATTACTCGGATAAGTTTGCCTCCCATGGCTTTTACCATGTGCCCGAAGATGTGTTCTATTCGGCAACGGGTTCGGCTTAAACGTGAATTGTGTTCCTTTTGCTTTTCCGTCATCCGACGGTTCTTTTCGTTTTTGCACCCTATATCCATACGGACCTTTCTGTTCTTTGCCTTTATTGCTTTTGCAATGCTTTTTCCTCTGTACGCACTGTCCGCCTTTATTTTTCTGTCGGTTTCATCTACCATTTCCGCTATCTGCGTGCTGTCGTGCGTTTTCGCTCCCGTCACTCTGTAGTCAAGTATCAGCTTGCTGTCTTCGTCCGCTTTTACATGATTCTTGTAACCGTAATACTTTTTTCCGTGCTTTTGCGTTCCGCTCGCCTCAAGATCCTTTTGACTCAATTTGTGCGCGTTGTCGCTTATGCTCTTCGGAATTTCGCCCTTTTTTATCTCTTCGCGTTCTTCCTTTGTCATGCGTTGCCGCGTACGCTCAACTATTGTTGCGTCAACTATCGTACCCTTATGCGTGATGATCTCTTTTTCTTCCAGCATGGCATTGAACAGCTTAAATAACTTGCGATGCACGTCGCCCTTCACTAAAAGCTCGCGGTATTTCCATATCGTCTTTGCGTCCGGCACATTGTCTCCCAACTCTAATCCCAAAAATCGCTGAAAGCTTAGACGGTCGTTTATTTGATACTCCGTTCGGTCGTCGGAGATATTGTACATTTCTTGCAAAATCTGTATTTTAAACATCAACACCGCATCCCACGGTCTGCGCCCTTGCTTTTCGGGGCAACTCGGAAAAAACGATTCCAATTCGGGTCGGAATATCTCCCAATTTACAACCGAATTGAGCTTCACCAACGGGTCGCCAAGCTCACTCATTCTGCTTAATCTGTTTGCTTCGTCAAAAAAACTTTTCATTCTTAAATTATATCACTCTTTTCCTTTCTTCGCTAATGATTTTATATGCCTTGTAAAATAATCTCGCTTTAATAGAGATTCCCAATTCAAAAAAAGTAGACTTTCGGGAATGCAAAGCGTCAATAAAATTTACACTTTGCATATTTACAAGCGATTCTAACGGTCGGGGTTAAATTGTTGACTTATAGCAATTTATGATGTAGAATTAATAGAAATGAGGGAAGGGCAATGAATGATTTAGATACGCAATACCCTATATTATTAGTACACGGCACGGGCTTTAGAGACGGAAAGCTATTCAACTATTGGGGACGGATTCCTAAGGCGCTGACGGGCGGCGGCGCGCGTATTTATTACGGCGGGCAAGACGCATGGGGCGCCGTGGATAAGAATGCCCGAACGGTTGCCGACAAATTAGATAAGGCGCTTTTAGACAGCGGCGCGGAAAAGGTGAATATTATTGCTCATAGCAAGGGCGGCTTGGACGCCCGGTATCTTATTTCGGTTTTAGGCTATGCCGGCAAGGTTGCAAGCCTGACTACGATAAGCACACCTCACCGCGGCTCTTTGACGGTGGACTCTATAATGCGTATGCCCGCTTTTCTAATTAAGTTTGCGGGATTTTTTGTTAATCTGTGGTTTCGTATACTTGGGGACAAAAGACCTGATTTTTATCTCGTGTGTAAGTCTTTCACCACTCACAGCGCCGCCGAATTTAACGAGCAATGCCCCGATTCCCCAATGGTTTTTTATCAAAGCTATGCCGGCGCAATGAAATATAGCCGAAGCGATATGTTTATGTGGCTCACTCATGCGGTCGTCAAACGCAAATCCGGAGAAAACGACGGACTTGTTTCGGTTGAGTCTGCAAAATGGGGTGAGTTCAGGGGCGTTATCAGAGGTCAGGGCAGTCGGGGCGTATCTCATTCGGACGAAGTGGACGCACGGCGAA
>JAITOQ010000020.1 GCA_031289865.1 Clostridiales bacterium | reverse complement strand
TTAATTCGTCTTGTTTTTTAAAGCCTTTCCTTTTTCCGAGTAAAAAATACACTCCGACCAAGATTCCGACAAGTCCGATCACTCCGAGCAAGCCCGCCCACCACGCGAGTGCAAAGAGTACGCCGACCCAAAACACGACCGCCGAAACGACGTATGCCGTAGCGAACCAAAACGCGACCGCCCCGAAGAGCCATTTTTTACTGTTGAGTTCGCTTTTTGCCGCCGCGACCGCCGCCATACACGGGACGCTCAAAAGGTTAAACGCCATAAACGCGAACATTGCGGGAATTGCGACACTCATTCCGCCCAACGCGCCGCCGATAGTCAGCATCATCGCACCCATTGCGGTCTCGCCCATCGCGGACGTATCCAAATCGAGTGCGTCTTCTACGCCCGCAAATACGCCCATAGTCGCGACGACCATCTCTTTTGCAATCAAGCCCGTAAAGACCGTGACGACGAATTTCCATGCGTTTTCGCCCAACCCGAAGCCGAGCGGTACAAATAGCCATGTAATCCCCTTAGCGATCACTCCGAGTATACTCTCCTCCGCATCCACCATTTGGAAGCTGAAGTTAAACGAGATCAAAAACCAAATAATAACGACCGCTCCCGCAATAATCGTACCCGCACGGATCAAGTAGTGTTTCAGTTTTTCCCAAAGGAATATGAGAGTGGTCTTGACCGACGGAACTCTGTACGACGGCAGCTCCATGATGAAGTTCGGGTTGTCGCTTTTTATAAAGGTTCTCTTCAAAAACAAGGTCGCTATCACCGCGACGGCTATTCCCAAGAAATACATAGAAAAGACGACCAATTCCGCGCTCAAACCCGCGTAAACCGACGCAAACACGCCGCCGAAAGCCGCCCAAATAGGGAGCTTTGCGCCGCAAGTAAAGAACGGAGCGATAAAGATTGTGCGCCGACGCTCACCGTCGCTATTCAGAGTCTTTGTCGCCATTATGCCCGGTACGCCGCAACCGAAAAACATGATGAGCGGCATAATCGCCTTTCCCGAAAGTCCGAATCTGCGGAACGCTCTGTCCAAAATAAACGCGACACGCGCCATATAGCCGCTATCCTCCAAAATCGAAAGACAGAGGAAGAGTACCAAAATCTGAGGGACAAAGGTCAAGACCGCAAAAACGCCCTCTAAGATACCGTCGCAAATGAGGCTCGTGTACCACACGCCCTCCGGCATGACGCTCGACAAGCCGCCCGAAACCAATGCGGCAAGCTCCTCGACCAAATGCAAGAGAATGACGCCGGGCGAGTTGAGCGCGTCCGTCCCGAATATCGCGCTGTCGAAGCTCCCCTCCGGAAAGAATATTCCGAGAAAGAGGAAGTTTTCACTGAACGCCACATGGAATATCGCGAGCATGATGAGCGCGAAGATCGGGATTCCCCAAATTTTATGCGTCAAAACCTTGTCGATACGTTCGCTCTTAGTGCCGCCCTTCTTTACTTCGGGTTTTTTGACCGATTTCGCAATCTGCGGCGTGATAAATCTAAACCGTTCGTCCGCAATTACCCCCGCAAAATCCCCGTCAAACAGCTTTGCGTCCACTGCGGAGCGTCCGTAAGCTATCTTGATTTTTATGTCGGGGTGATCCTTGACCTCAAGCTCGTCGCCCTCGATAATCTTTATCGCATGAAACGTCGGGTGCGCTACGCCTTTTTTTTCGCACAATTCTTTAGCGTCCTTAAGGAGACCTCCGACACGGCTTTGATAGAGAACGCTGTCGCCTTTTCTCTTTTCCTTTGCCGCCGCAACGGCTCCCGCCATCAATGCTTCTATACCGCGTTTTTTTAGCGCGCTGATCGGGAAAATCGGGACTTTAAACGCCGCCTCCAGACTCTTTAAATCTATCTTGCCGCCGTCCCTTTCCACCTCGTCCATCATGTTTAAAGTGACGACGATCGGAATATCGAGTTCCATAAGCTGCGAGGTAAAATAGAGACCGCGCTCGATACTCGTCGCGTCCACGATGTTTATGATACAGTCGGGCTTTTCCTCCATAAGGTACGCACGCGCAACTTTTTCCTCGTCGGTATACGGCGACAACGAATAAATACCCGGCAAATCCACAATTTCGGGTTTTTCAATCGACTTTTTGTATGTACCCGACCGCTTTTCAACCGTCACACCGGGCCAATTCCCCACCCGTGCGCGGCTGCCCGTCAAGGCGTTGAATAGTGTGGTCTTTCCGCTGTTCGGATTACCCGCTAACGCAAATCTCATATATACTCCTCATTTTTATTTTTTCTTGTGATTATTTTTTTGTAAATAGAGGTGCGAGACAAAATTTTCTATAAAATTTTTTCTCGCGCTCTTTTCAAATAGTCTCGTAATTTATAAGGTCTATCCCGACTTTGGTTTTGTTTCTTTTTTATCCTTACTTTTCAACTTTCAATTCTCAACTTTCAGTTTGACGCTCACCGCTTCGCTTTTCCTCATCGACAATTCATACCCTCTCAGAGAAATCTGTATAGGGTCGCCGAGCGGCGCGGTTCTTTTCATAACAAGCTCCACTCCGGGCGTAACTCCCATATCAAACAGCCTTCTCCTAATTGTGCCTTCCGCCGAAATCGACAGCACTCGCCCCCGCTCTCCCGCGGTAAACTGATCTAAACTCTTTTCCATGACCTCACCCGTTCGCTGAACTTCGTTCAATCGCTCCTTAAATGATATTCTTTCAAAATCCTATCTATACTAATTATTCGCAACTTGTTAGCCTTTGCTAACGAAAAACCCTTTAAAAAACAAGGGCATTTGCTCTTATGTTCCTATTCTAACATAATAAAAACCCCTTGTCAAGCAGTTAGCACCTACTAACTAAAAATTTTACAATAAATCGCTTTTATCCGAATATAAAAAGTCGGTGAACGGGCTCTTATGTAACGCCTCTCATATCAGCCGGTTGCGAATATGGATGCAACGTTACGTTGCTTCCAATTCAAAATATTCTACAATAGCCCTATTGATTTTTTCCCTATACTTCTTATCGGTGATTTCTCCGACCTTTGTCACGCTTTGCAATCTATCCGTCGACATTGTACGGATCTGTTGCAGCATTGCGACGCTGTCTTTTGACAAACCCGTCACCGAAGTCGGAAGCGCGACCTCGGACGGATAAATCTTCGCCCCCTCTTTTATCGACGAAAACGGTATCACGGTAAACAGCGGCAAATGTTTATTTACACTGTCGTTAGAAATAATCAAAGCGGGACGCACCCCTCTTTGCTCACTTCCCTTTATCGGATCAAAGTCCAAAAAGTATATCTCCCATTTTTTTACCATTCTTCGCCCACCCTTGCGTCATAGGGTTCAAGCTCTTTTTGGCATTCGAGTGTCCTTGCCATAAAGTCCTGGTCCCGACTCGCCGCTTCCATCAATCGATCGTATTCCTCGCGTCTCAATTCTTTTAGATACAACTCTATCGCCGCATTTACCCCGCTCGAAAACGAGGAGACCAATTTCCGTTCGACATATTCGTTCAACTCGTTTTTTAAAGCCGCCGACAAATTGATCGTACTTTTCACCACTGTTTCCATAATAAATACCCTCCTTTTATAGTTTATGTCTTTATTGTATCTTTATTATACCCTTATCCCGTACATTTGTCAATACTTTTTGCCATATAATTTGAAGTATATTCTCCCATACTATTATATGCGAATACAAAAAT
>JAITOQ010000017.1 GCA_031289865.1 Clostridiales bacterium | reverse complement strand
ACTTTGTCAATTCTTTCGTTTTTTACAAGTATGTTCATTTTTTTTCCTTGCCGAATTTTTATTCGGGGTTGGCTGTCCAAATCAAACTATAATTTCCACCCGCCACGAATTCCCGAATTGATTAAATCTTGTCTTGTAAAAATATTAAACGGGTTGCCCGCAAGAGGATCTCCCGTTGGACCGGTGAACAACTCGACATTTTGACCGGCTTCTAACTGACGGACGGCATGATATTTTTGCGGGGCAATTTTGCTGAAAACGACAAAGACCTTTATGTTTTCGCTTGTAATAGAGTATGAGTCTGTCTCGCCGTTTTTCAAGACGCCGATTTGCTTGCATTTTATACCGTCAAGAATTAAATCACCGTGTTCGTCTTCGATAAAAATTCTTATTTTTGCAAGACAGGCAATAATACTTTTTTCTCTCTGTATCGTAAGATTTCTCATGTGGTTTTGTACTCCTTTTATTAGTAACGCGCAACATATCGGTTGCGCCGTGTTTTTTTTGGTGGAGGTGAGGGGAGTTGAACCCCTGTTCAAACGGGCGACACGGACACTTTCTACATACTTAGCCGATTTATTTTTTAGGTTGTTCGTGGCGTACGGTCGGCAGATCGCGGCGAACCAAAGGATGAGGAGTCCTCCTTGCGATACATCCTTTTCGCAAAGAAATACCCGACTAAAGTGATGCCGAGCTCCGTCCTCGTCGGAAAGACGGTTCGACAGCTTAAGTTAAATTAAGCGGCAAGTGCAAAAGCCGGAGCTTTTGCGACTTTATTCGTTTTAGCGTTTAAATTTATTTTTACGTTTTTGACGCGGACGTAACCCGCGGTATGCTTTTTGTCCGCACCGATCCGCTTGTCGAATCCAAAACACCCCCATAATAAGAGTTTTTAAACGCGCAATGCTTTTCTATGCTTCTTGTATCGACCTCTTGCAAAATCAACTTCGCATATCAAAGCAAACTCGATTTTACAATAATTCTATTATAGTATATCACATAAAGCCCGAAAGAGGAAGGGTTTTGTGGGATTTTTTTAGAGAATTTTCTATTTTTTTTATTTTTTTTCCAACATATAACGGTTGCGTCCCGTCAAAAAACATGCTATAATAATATAGACTTCTAAAATAGGGGTTGTTTTGCCGTGCCTCTTTCACAATATAGCGAAAAATGTGTTTAAAAGATATTCGTAAAGAGAAAAACTAATTTTAGGAAAGAGAAGAACTATTTAAGGATATAAAAAAACTAATTTTGTAAGATAAGCAATGGAGGTAGACAATGAATTTGAGAGACACGCTCAGGATAAACGAAAACGGGCATTTAGAGATCGGCGGTGCGGACACGTCGCGGCTTGCAAAGGAATACGGGACGCCGCTGTATGTTTTGGACGTGGCGTATATTCAAAAGGTCGCGACGGCTTTTCGCAAGACCTTGACGGAAAAATACGGCGACGGGGCGGTGGCTTTTGCCTCGAAAGCTTTTTCGACGGAGGCGATTTACAAGCTGATTTTTAAGCTTGGACTTTATAGCGATTCGGTGTCGGAGGGAGAGATCTATACCGCGCTTAAGGGCGGTATGCCGGCAGAAAGATTGGTCTTTCACGGAAACAACAAGCTCCCGCGTGAAATGGAATTTGCGGTGGCGAGCGATGTGGGATATATTGTGATAGACGCCGTCGACGAACCCGAAATTTTAGACAAAATTGCGGAAAACGCCGGAAAGATTCAGAGGGTATTAGTCCGTCTTAATCCCGGGGTAGAGGCGCACACTCATCAATTTGTGCAGACCTCACGCGAAGACGGCAAATTCGGCTTTTCTATCAAAAACGGCGACGCGGACGAATTTATAAAAAAAATGTACGGCTACAAAAATCTTAAGTTTGTGGGGATACATTGCCATATCGGGTCTCAGATATTTGACAGAAACGCGTTCGGGTTGGCGATAGAGGTCATGACCGACTATATGAAAAAGCTCCGCGACGCTTACGGGATAACGATAGAGGTCTTAAATCTCGGCGGCGGTTTCGGCGTACACTATACCGAAAAAGATCCGCTCTATACCGCGGAGGATTACGCCGGGTACGTCGCTTTTATTGCGGAAACGCTGAAGAAAGCTATTGCGGCAAAAAAGCTTGCAAAGCCGTTTTTGATAATCGAGCCGGGGCGGTCGCTCATTGCGGAGGCGGGTATTACGCTCTATACGGTCGGCGCGATAAAGGATATCAAGGGTATCAAAAAGTACTATGCGATAGACGGCGGTATGTTTGAGAATCCGCGTTACGCGCTCTATCGTTCGGAATATTCCGCGATAGTCGCAAACAAGGCAAACGAGCCTTTTTCCGAAACCGTGACCCTCACGGGAAAATGCTGTGAAAGCGGCGACATGATTGCCGAGGGGATTCCGCTCCAAAAGGCGGTTCGCGGCGATTTGGTCGCGGTCTTTTCGACGGGCGCATACAACTACAGCATGAGTATGCACTACAACAGCAATCTCACGCCTCCCGTCGTCATGGTAAAGGACGGAAAAGCCGATTATGCCGTCAAGCCCGAAAGCTATGAGGATTTAGTCAGAAATCAAAACATACCCGATTTTATTTAAAGGAGTATAGAATGCTGATAAATATTTTTAGGGAAGGCGGCGACGCGCAAACTATTTTTATAACCTTGGTCGCTTATATCTGTGCGATTTTAACGGCGTTTACTCTGCACGAGTTTGCACACGGTTTCGTTGCGAAGCTAAACGGCGACGACACCGCAAAGCTTATGGGACGCTTGACCCTAAATCCGATAAAGCATTTAGATCCGATCGGCGCGATATGCCTTTTGGTAATAGGGTTCGGGTGGGCGAAACCCGTGCCGATAAATTCAAACAACTTTAAAAATTTTCGCAAAGGACTGTTGACTACCTCGCTTGCCGGTGTGACGACCAATCTTATTCTTGCGCTTGTCTTTACGGGCTTGTATCATCTTTTGGGTTTGGTGCCGACTTCGAGCATATCTTCAGAGGTCGTTTGGATAATATATAAGTTGCTTTTATACTTTTTTGTCTATAGCGTAATGTGCAATCTTGTCTTGATGGTCTTTAATCTCCTACCCGTTTTTCCGCTCGACGGTTTTCGTGTGTTGGAGGCTTTGGGCGGGGGAAAGGTTCGCTTTATAGATAAATATATCGATTTTTGCAGACGCAGCGGCGGACTTGTCACGGTATTGATGATTCTTGCAATTAACTATCTCGGCGTACTGCCCGCGGTGGTAAGCTTCTTTTTAAAATTGTTGCATGTCGCTTAATTGTAAACAATAAGTAATAGGTAATAAGTAATAGGTAATAAGTAATGATAATTAGAGGTGTGGTTCGGAGAAATTGTTTTAGATTCTTCGCTTCGCTTAGAATGACACCGACTTACGATACTTATCTTACAAACACATGCTTACGACACACCTTTACTTAATACCTCACTTATTACTTGTTACCTATTACTTATTACTTAAAAAAGAGAAAAAACAATGAATGATTTAGACAACACCAAAGAAAATTTAATTGACGACACGTTAGCGGAGCAGCGGCTGATCGCCGACGCGGAAGCCGCGATCGGCGAGCAAGGGCTTTTCGGGACGCGGCACGGCTATGAATTTAAGCTAAAGATACACGAGCGTCCGTTTGAGGGACCTCTCGACCTTTTGCTTGCGCTGATTCGCGAAGCAAAGATAGATATCAAGGACATTTTTGTTTCGGAAATCACCAATCAATATATCGAATACGTTTCGCACATGGATACGTTTGAACTCGATTATGTCAGCGAGTTTATAGAAATGGCGGCGACACTGCTTGAAATCAAGTCAAAAAAGCTGCTGCCGAAGATTGAAAAGGAAAAGACAAACGAGGAAGTCCACGACGAAAGCTGGCTTATCCGTCAGCTTCAGGAATACAAGCTCTTTAAGGAAACCGC
>JAITOQ010000263.1 GCA_031289865.1 Clostridiales bacterium | reverse complement strand
TCCACATTCGCAACAAGCTATGAGAAAAAAATTTCTTTAGTAGCCCGTTCACCGATTTTTTAATGAAGCAAGTGTCATTCTGAGCAAAGCGAAGAATCTCAAACGTCAGCCGTATCATTCGCTTTTCCCGAATGTTTCTTGATTTCGTTTCGCGCGAGAAGGTCGCAACGGTTGTTGTATTCGTTATCCGCATGCCCCTTGACCTTGACGAATTCATATTTATGAGGCTGTAACTCTATGAGTAAGGTTTTCCACAGGTCGAGGTTCATTATTTTTTTACGCGCCGCCGCCGCCCAATTATTTTGCCGCCATTCGTCGAGCCAACATTTTTCAAAAGCGTTGACAAGATACGCGCTGTCGCTGAAAATCCGCAACTGACACGGCTCTTTGAGGGCGCGAAGCCCCGCAATCACCGCAAAAAGCTCCATACGGTTGTTGGTCGTTTCGCCGACAAACCCCGATACCTCTTTTTCCGCACCGTTGTAAATAAGAACCGCGCCGTAACCGCCCGGTCCGGGGTTAAACGAACACGCGCCGTCCGTATAGATGTCCACTTTTTTCATGCCTTGCGCCGTTCCTTCTTTTTTTATTACTTCATTATAACAATTTTTCTCTTATAAATCAAGCGAATGAGGACGAAAGTTGAAAGTTGAAAATTGAAAGTTGAAAGTTATGGTGTCGCTTTGCTCCTAAAAAAAATAATGCCATTCTGAGCTTGAGAAGCATCCAAAACGTCAGTCGTACAACCGACGTTTGAGATCCTTCACTCCGCTCAAAATGACAAAGCGTGACGCTCACCAACCGACGCAACCGATATAAGGTACTACCCGACTTTTATTCCGCAACTTTCAACTCTCAACTTTCAATTTTTAACTTCATTTTCCTAATTCCTCCGACCGCTCCGCAGCCGCGACCACTCCGTCGCGGATAATGCGTTTGAGGTCATTGCTTTCAAAGACCTTGAGCGCGGCTTCTGTCGTACCGCCTTTGCTGGTCACGTTTTGGGTCAATTCCCAAAGCGGCTTTTCCGACCTCGCCGCAAGCTCCGCCGCCCCCTTAAAGACCGAAACCGCTAAGCGTTTTGATTCGTCGAGAGTCAAGCCTTTGAGCGTACCGCCGGAGATTATAGCGTCTAAAAAAGTGTAGACATACGCGGGACCGCTGCCGCTTACCGCCGTCACCGCGTCAAACTTGTCCTCCGTAAGCTCCGCAGTTTCGCCGAGCTTGTCAAATATATCGTAGACAAAGGCTTTTTCCTCCTCTCTGTACCCGATAAAGGTCAACGCGCAAAAGCCTTGCCCGATCATGCAAGGGGTATTCGGCATGATACGGCAGATTTTCACCTTGTCGCCGAAATATTCCGCTAATTTTGCCGTACCGATACCCGCCATGATAGAAATCACGGCTTGCGCCTTTAAGACGCTCTTAATCTCCTCCGCAACCTCCGCAAAGGCTTGCGGCTTGACGGCAAAAAGGATATTTTCCGCCGCCGCCGCCAAAAATTTGTTGTCCTTTGTGACCCCGAACCCTTGCTCCTTGAGCGCGGCGAGCTTTGTATCGTTTAGGTCGCTGACCAAGATGTCGGAGGGGTTTAAAACCTTTCCTCTTACTATTCCGCTTGTGATTGCGCCCGACATATTGCCCGCGCCGATGATACCCAATTTGTAACCGAACATGTTTTTTCGTTCCTTTTTTTAATTATCGTTTGATTTTTCTTGACAACTTTCGTTCGCCGTATTATAATAAGTAGCGTTGTTTTATAGGGGAGTGGCTCAACGGTAGAGTAGCGGTCTCCAAAACCGTAGGTTGCGTGTTCGAATCGCGTCTCCCCTGCCAAAAAAAAGCTTTAAGATTACGGAATCATGAGTTACTAACTCGTGATTCCTTTTCTTTTAGTTATATTATACCTTTAACTTGTCACGGCTAAAAGCGATGAGTTATATAATACTTCCGATCATACGCAAAACAAGTCCTCTACAGTGACAAGGGTAAGTCCATCATTCTTTTTTGCCTCTTCCTTAAGTCCGCTGCTAAAACCCGATTTTGAAAAAAGATAGTAATAGATTTCCTTGTCCGCAAACATTGCGGTTTTTTCCTTTAAATCCTTGTAGACCTTGAGCCCAAGCTCCTCGTTTTGCCATTTGCACTCGCAAATAATCATATTGTTTTTGTCGGCGGCTATTAAATCTATCTCCGTTTCCTTTTTGGTGATAGGATTGCCGCCCCACCACCTACCTATTTTTTCAAATAAAAACGGCAATTTTTCCTCCGCATTCAGACGGAGTAAATACTGCTTGCAGACCGTTTCAAACACGCGCCCCATATAATCGGACAAAAACGGTTTCACTTTTTTCTCATAGATATACTCGTTGCCGTTTTCGATAAGCGTGACCGCATTCGGCACAAATCGATACCAAAATCGATACATATTGTCCTTTATGCAATAAACTCCGTTTCGCCCGCCCTCTGAAAATATCGGCGTTTCTTTTTCAATTATGCCGAGATCCGTGAGATTTTTAATATATTTAGCAATCTTGCTATCGTCCTCTCTTACTTTTGTTGCAATATCATTGAGCTTTGTCGCCCCCGTCGCAATCGCCGCAATAATCGCATTATAAAGCGCGGGTTCGCGCAATTCTTGCTTTAACAAATTTTGCGGCTCTTCATAGAGGTACCCGTCCTTTGTAAAAAATGCCTCGTCGATACCGACCTCTACGCTTTCTGCCCGTGCTATTACTTTAAGGTATTGAGGAATACCGCCCGTGACCGCATAGCCTAAAAGCTTGTCTTTTAAGTCCGCATCTCCAAAAAACTCCGCGCTGTCATAATAGTCAAGCGGCATAATTCGGTATTGAGCCGTCCGTCTGCCGTAAAGCGGGCTTTGGTAACCGAGTACTTGATATTCCATAAAACTCATACTCGAACCGCAAAGAATCAACATGAGCTTTGTATCTTGAAAAACCCGATCTATACTCTTTTGCAGCATTGATGAAATAGCGGGACGCGCCTTTGCAAGGTACGGGTATTCGTCAATTTCCACAATAACCTTTTCGCCGTTTGAGTGCTTTGCAATATAGACAAACGCAGACTCCCAATCGGGAAACGAACCGAATGCGGAGCTTTCGGGATACACGGCAAATACCGCTTGCGAAAAGCTCAAAAGATTGACCGTATCGGTGTTTTCAGTCGCTATGAAACGTATCGCCTTTTTTTCGCCGCGCATAATAAACTCGTCGATAAGACTTGTCTTTCCGACACGTCTCCGACCGTATACCACCGCAAACGCAAACTCATCGCGAGCGTATAATTTTTCAAGTGAAAGCAATTCCCGTTTCCTGCCGCTGTCAAAAAACTTTTTCATAGAACCTCCGAACCCCTTTTTAAATTAACAGAATACGGAATCACGAGTTAGTAACTCGTGATTCCCTTACTCACGATTACATTATACTCCGTGTTTATCGGTTTGTCAAGGAAAAACTAATATTTCGCGTTCTAATATCGACTATTGCGCATTTTGCTTCTCTTGACCATGGTCACAAGACCGCCGCCTAATATAAGTACAAGCAATACGCCGCCAAACCACATCCACGGGGTGACGATAGGTTTTTCCGCTTCGGTTATCGTAATTGTCCCTTTGACAAAGGTGATTGTGTAATTTGAATTAGAGAAAGGTACGTCTTCTACAATGTCATAACTTCCCGCCGCATTGCCCGTGTATTTCAGACTGCCTATAAGTGCGTCGCCCTTCAAAAGTCCGTGGACCGTGTAGGTCAGCTTAGGGTCGGCAGCACCCGCAATTTTTTGTTTGTTATCGGCGGTAACCATGATAGCTTTGGGGCTGACCGTGATATCCAATGTACCTAATTTTGCCGCATAGTCGCCGTCCTCGGCTTTTGTGACCGTAACGGCAACCGTTCCCGCACCGATTATTGTAACGGTACCGTTTGAGGCTACCCTCAAAACACCGATATTCGCCGAAACG
>JAITOQ010000246.1 GCA_031289865.1 Clostridiales bacterium | reverse complement strand
TTGCTCCGTTCGTCACGCCGAACGCCCCGACAAGCTGCTACCTAAAGCTAATCGACGGAAAATTTGCTATCGCGTTTGAAAGTATCAACTACAGTGTCGACTTAAAATTCTACGGACTTGACGGCACACTGCTCGACGCTGACGCGGTAATCGACGGAACGGGAAAAGCCGTCGGAGCAAAAGGCAAGTATATCTTGTCGGCAGCATTCACCGTCACAATCGACGGACAGGAAAGAGAGATTGAATTTAAATCGCTCTTTGAAATAACCTAAAACTCTCAACTTTTAACTTAAAAAACCCGCTTGCAAAACATTGCAAGCGGGTTTTTTTGTTATTTACGTTCTAACAACCAATCGAGAGCGTTGATTTTCCGAATGCCGTCATATTCTGAGTCGGGGTCGTCGTCCAACGTCAAGAGATATTTCGGGCGGTGGTCGGCGACTGCTAACAGAGGATTCAACTCGCGTTTTAGCGTGTCGGGATTGCGGACCGTCGCCGCGACTTGATAGTACTCCGTACCCGCGGCATTTTGAGCTACAAAATCGATTTCAAGCGTACCGACCTTTCCGACAAAGACGGAATATCCGCGCCGAAACAGCTCCAAATATATCACATTTTCGAGAATAAAACCGACGTCCGCGCCTTTCCCGCCGAGAAGCATAGCGCGCATTCCGATATCGACGGCGTAATATTTTTCTAAAGTCTTTAAATTTTGTTTGCCCTTGATATCAAAACGCTTTGCTTGATAGACTATATAGCCGTTCACAAATGCGGCGAGATACCGCTCGACGGTTTTCACATCGATTTTTCGTCCCGACGAGGTCATCGTATCGGCGATACTCTTTGTAGAAACGAGATTGCCGATACTGTCGAATATAAAGCGCAAGACGCTTTCCAACTGCATAGGGTCGGGAAAATGATAGCGTGATATGATGTCCTTTAGGACGACGGTGGAGTAGATACCGCGTAGATATTCGTCTATCTCTTTGCGTTTTCCTCCGAGTTCGGTGACGTATGGAAAAGAACCGCGTTCGATATATTCGCGGTATTTGCGCGGAAGTTCGGTCTTGTCGCCCGTCCACGACACATATTCGGCGAAAGAAAGAGGAAGCATTTCGATTGTGACATATCGTCCCGAAAGCAAGGTCGCAAGCTCGCCCGATAAAAAATACGCGTTTGAACCCGTAAGGTATATATCTATATTTTTATGCAAAAATAAGCTGTTTACCACGCGCTCAAATTCGGGGACGTTTTGAATTTCGTCCAAAAAGACATAGGTCATTTTGTCTCCGTCAAGACGCGCCGTGATGTATTCGTGCAAGGCTTTAGGCTCACGGAGCGCGTCAAAAGCATAGTCCTCAAAATTGATTGCGAGGATTTGTGAGGCTTTTATGCCGTTTTTTGTGAGATAACCTTTGTACAGCTCCATCAGTGTGGATTTGCCCGCACGGCGAATCCCCGTGATTACCTTGATGACCCGTTTGTCCTTCCACGCAATCAACCGATCTAAATATTCTTTTCGTTCTATCACGTTTACCCCTTTTTAGCAATGAGTATAAAATCGTAAGCAAGATTTTTATTATATTATAAACGATACACGCCAAAAAGTCAATAAGTTTTTGGAACGTAATCCCAAAACTCTCAAAAAACACAAAGTTTTTGGATCGCAATCCCAAAACTCTCAAAAAACACAAAGTTTTTGGATCGTAATCCCAAAACTTTCAAAACAAAAGGGAATTAAAGTCGTCCAATGTAAAGGAGTATTCTTGCGCAAAAATCGCTACTTCTTTAAAGTATGATAAAAAAGTTTCATCGGCTTGCGGAAAATACCGCAAACAAATTTCGACGGCTTTCTTTTCTAAATTTTCAATAGTGTATAGCCCGACAATCGCCCAAACGGAGCGAATAGCAAGGTCACGTTTTTTTGTGAGTTTACTTTTTTTCATATAAATCTCCTTTTATAGCCATTATAATCACTTTTTATGTGATTGTCAAGATTTTATCACACATTTTGTGATAAAATCTTTTTATTATGGAATATTTTGCGATAAAATTACTCGAAAAAATGAAAGAGAAAGGCATAACACAGAAAAAGCTGTACCAAGAACTCAATATAGGGAAAAATCAAATTCATTATTGGGTTAAAAACAAAGCGGAACCCGACCTTGAAACGCTAAAAAGATTAGCTATTTATCTTGAAACGACAAGTGATTACTTAATCGGATTAGAAAACGAGGACGGAATAAAAGCAAACCTCTCCGAATGACGCCGATTTTTTAATCCGCTATCTTACATTCTGCATTCCGTTATTTCGTATTTTATATTCTGCCTTATAAAAACACTTGACAGCCTTATTAAAACATGTTATCATTATCGCATATAATACAGATAAAAATTATATGTTTATCAGTGAGGAAATAATAAGATGTCAAAACAAGATATATCGGTTCAAAAAAAAGAGCTGTCGCCGCAAGAAAAGCGGCTTTTGGGGCTTGAACGGTCAAAGAGTGACGGTCGGGTAGAGAGGTTACTTGCGGAGTTCCGTAACGAGCGTCCGTCGATAGATATCGAGCGCGGTAAGTTTTTTACGGAGTCTTTTCGTGCGACAGAGGGACAGCCTCTTGTCCTACGGTGGGCGAAAGCCTTGTACCATTACGCAAAAAATGCAACCGTCTATATCGACGACGGTCAGTTGATTGTCGGGCGTGCGGGAAAGCAAGGTCGGTACGGGATCCTCTATCCCGAACTTGACGGAGATTTTTTGGACGAGGCTATCAAAGCCCTCCCTGCGCGTGAATCCTCGCCGTTTGACATTACGCCTGAGGACGCACGGACAGTCATCGAGGAAATTTCGCCGTATTGGAAAGGAAAAACCTTTCACGAAGCTCTCGCGAAAGCCCTTCCCGAAGACACCTTTAGGCTGACCTATAATGCGGACGCGGAGCATTCCTCGCGCTTTATTGTCAACGAAACGGCGTCGTTCCGTTCGTCCATACAGTGGGTACACGATTATGAAAAGCCGCTTAGGGTGGGCTTTGCGGGAATCCGCGCCGAAGCTACGGCTGAATTAAACAAGCTCGACGAATTTAGTCCGATAGATAATACGGAGAAAAAACCGTTTCTTGAGGCAGTTATTTTGACCGCTGACGCGATAGTTTTATTTGCCGAACGTCACGCTATAGAAGCGGAAAAAAAGGCGAAAAACGCCTCCGATCCGCTCAGAAAAAAGGAGTTAAAGGAGCTTGCGGAAATTTGCCGCAACGTCCCTAAAAATCCGCCTAAAAGCTTTCGCGAGGCGGTGCAGAGTCAATGGTTTATACAGCTTTTTTCGCGTGTCGAGCAAAAGACGGGGACGATCATCTCAAACGGCAGAATGGATCAATATCTCTATCCGTTTTTTAAAGCCGACAAGGAAAAAGGGATTTTGACGGACGATGCTGCGCGTGAGCTTTTGGAATGCGTGTGGGTCGCTATGGCTCAATATATCGATTTGTATCTCTCAAAAGCGGGCGGTGCGTTTAACGAGGGTTATGCGCATTGGGAGGCGGTGACGATAGGGGGACAGACTCCCGACGGGCGCGATGCGGTCAACGAATTGACCTACCTCTTTTTAAAGTCAAAGCGCGAATTTCCTCTCAACTATCCCGATCTCGCGGCGCGTATCCACACGCGCAGTCCAAAACGGTATCTCCATGAGGTCGCTTTGACGGTCAAGGACGGTTCGGGCTTTCCTAAGCTCATCAACGACGAGGAAGTCGTTCCGCTTTTGCTTTCAAAGGGCGCGTCCTTTAGCGAAGCGTATGATTATTCGGTTTCGGGGTGTGCGGAATGCCGTATGCCTAACCGCGACACCTATACTTCGCCGTGCGCCTACATCAACTTTGCCGCCGCCGTCGAAATGACTCTCTTTAACGGTAAAATGTTGAAATACGGCGACGAGGTAATAGGACTTCGGACGGGCGAGGTCGGTGATTTTAAGACCTTTGACGAATTTTTGAGCGCGTACCTAAGACAGCAAAAAAACTTTTTAAAGCACGCGTTTATTCAACAGCACGAGATTATACGCTTGAGGAGCGAACATTTTGCGTCGCCGTTGGGGTCGGGGCTTCACGCGCTGTGTATGCGTGAAAAAAAGGATATTCACTCGCCTCATATCGCGGGCGGTATCGATCTCGGCTATTTTGAATTTATCGGTTACGGTACCGTAATCGACTCCCTTGCGGCAATCAAAAAATTGGTTTTTGAGGAAAAAACCTTGACGCTTTCGGAAATAAAAAAAGGTATAGAACACAATTTTGAAGGGTATGAAACCCTCCGTGCGCGCCTAAAATCCGCGCCGACTTACGGCAACGACGACCCTTATGCGGACGAGATCGGAAGGCTCTTAGACCGCGAGGCGTTGGATTTTACCGTCAAATATTCCGAAGAATTTGGAGTGCATTTAGACCTCCGATTAGTCCCGTTTACCTCAAACGTACCGTTCGGCAAGGTCGTCGCGGCGTCTCCGAACGGCAGAAAAGCCTATTCGCCGCTTTCGGACGGCTCGTCGGCGTCGCAAGGCGCGGACGTGAACGGACCTACGGCGGTACTCCTCTCAAACTTTGCGACAAAAAACTATGACTACAGCCACCGTGCGGCGCGGCTTTTAAATCTGAAATTAAGCCCGTCTTGCGTCGCGGGAGATTCGGGAACGGAGAAGCTGGTAGACTTTATTGAGGCTTGGCGAAAGCTCAAGCTTTGGCATCTACAGTTCAACGTCATAAATCGAAAAACCCTCTTAGACGCCCAAAAAGACCCCGAAGCCTACCGCAATCTTTTGGTGCGCGTCGCGGGCTACAGTGCTTATTTTTGCGAGCTGTCAAAGGACTTGCAAGACGATATGATTGCAAGAACGGAGCACGTTGATTTTTAATGCGTAATGCTTTTTCAATGCAGAATGCAAAATGCAGAATGCAAAATTGCGGAATAAAATAAAAGCAAGTGTCATTCTGAGCGAATCGAAGAATCTCAAACGATTTCTCCGAATCACATCTCTAATTATCCGCAATTCTGCATTCTGCATTCTGCATCGAGTTCATTACTTATTACCTAAAAATCCCATAGGACAAAAAAATGTACGGAACAATCTTTAATATTCAGCGGTATTCGCTCCATGACGGACCCGGAATCCGTACGGTCATTTTTTTAAAGGGCTGTCCGCTCCGATGTGTCTGGTGTTGCAATCCCGAATCCCAAAGCGCGGATATCGAGGTTGGGTTTGACGCGTCAAAATGCCTTTACGGGAGCGGCTGCCGCGCTTGCGCGGAGCGGTTCGGACGAGAAACGACGGACGGCGCGACGCTTATCGGGCGCGAAGAGCTCAACCGCATGACGGAAAAGACCGCGTACTGTCCGACAAAAGCACTTTTTTCTTTCGGAAAAATCATGACGGTCGGAGAGGCGTTGGACACGGTTGAGCGCGACGAGGTTTTTTTCGGTAAAGACGGGGGAATCACACTGTCGGGCGGCGAGCCGTTTTTTCAGAGCGGATTTGCTCTCGCGCTGTTAAAAGAAGCAAAGGCGCGTCATATCCGTACGGCGGTCGAAACTTGCGGCGCGGTTAGGGGAGATATCATCTTAGAATCGGCTAAATATATAGATTATCTGTTATACGATATAAAGCACTTGGACGGCGAAAAACACAAGGCTTGGACGGGCGCAAAAAATGCGGAAATTTTAAAAAATTTCGAGGATCTATGCCGTGTTTTTCCGTCGCTTTTAAAACTTGTCCGTACGCCCGTGATAAAGGGCTTTAACGATGATATAATAGATGATATCCGCGCTTATGCGGCGTCGCACGGCGCGGAATTCGAGCCGCTCCCGTATCACGCGTTCGGGACAAAAAAATATGAATATCTTGGAAAGGAATACCCTTATGTATTTTGAATATCAAAATCCCGTAAAGCTCATTTTTGGACGCGGTTCGTTCGGGCGTTTGGACGCTTCGGTTAATGAGACGGGTGCAAAAAACGCTTTAATAGTCACCCTTCCGCTTTTTTTGCCGCTTGCGGAAAACACGGTAAAAAAAAGCGATCTATACCGCGGAATTTTTACCGAAATCGAGCCTAATCCTCAGCTTGACGATATCAAAAAATTGATAAAAATCATAAAGGAAAAGGATATCGATCTCCTTGTCGCCTTGGGCGGGGGGAGCGTCATCGACGGCGCAAAATTTGCGGCGGCTCTCCGATATGCGGAGGGGGATGCGGAGGATTTTTTTTATTGCAAGCGGGCTTTTCCCGAAAAGCGCATACCGCTGATAGCTCTCCCGACCACGGCGGGTACGGGTTCGGAGGTCACGCAAGTCGCCGTTGTGAGCCGCGGAAAAGAAAAGGTCACGTTAAACGACCGCGCTTTTCGCCCGTATGCCGCGATAGTTGACGGAGCGTTTACCGACGGCTTGCCAAAGCGCGTGACCGCGGTGACGGGTTTGGACGCGCTTTCACACGCGCTTGAGGGCTTTTGGAGCAAAAATCATTCGCCGCTCACCGATATATATTCGACGGAGAGCGTTCGGCTCATCGTGAATTATTTTGAACGGGTTTTGGACGACCCGACGGACAAGGATGCGCGTGACGGCATGAGTTATGCGTCGCTCCTCGCGGGGCTGTCGTTTTCCGTGACAAAGACCGCCGCGGTACACGCTTGCAGTTATCCGCTGTCG
The DNA here is from genome assembly GCA_031289865.1 of Clostridiales bacterium. Classification (GTDB taxonomy): domain Bacteria; phylum Bacillota; class Clostridia; order Christensenellales; family JAISNN01; genus JAISNN01. The sequence goes on along the minus strand of JAITOQ010000246.1, from coordinate 2,552 downwards.
GAGATATACGGCTTGCCGCACGGAGAGGCATGCGCGCTTACTTTGGACGCGTTTGTCGCGATAAACAACGACGAAAGATTGGAGAGACTGTCGCGTTCCGTCGGCTTTTCCTCGTCCGCGGGTCTTGCCGCATTCGTCAAAAAAATCAAAACCGGAGAAAACTTGACGACAAAACTTGCGGGAAGCATTCCGAAAAACTTGATTGAGGATTGCCTAAAACACCCCTTGACGGCGAACAATCCCGTAACGATAACGGAAGAGATTTTGAAAGGAGTATTTCATGAAATTATCCAAACAACAAATCGTTGATTACGACAAAGCGTACAACCAACACCCGTGGCTCACGGGGAGCGTCGAGCCTCTCGCTATAGAGCGTGCGGAGGGGATTTATTTTTATGACTATGACGGAAAACGCTACTACGACATGTCTTGTCAGTTGACTTGCGCAAATATCGGATACGGTCACAAGACCATCTCCGACGCGATAAAAGCCCAACTCGATATTCTCCCGTACAACGCGCCCATGTACGCGACCGCGCCGAAGTCGGAGCTTGCAAAACGTATCATAGACCTTGCGCCCGACAACATGGCAAAGGTGTTTTTTACATGCGGCGGCTCCGACGCAAACGAGGCTGCCATAAATATGGCGCGAACGGTCACGGGCAGAAGCAAGATTTTTTCGCGGTATAGGAGCTATCACGGCTCCACGCTCGGAGCGGGAAATCTATCGGGCGATCCGCGTCGGTTTTCGCTCGAAACGCCCGCGGCGGCGGGCTTTATCAAGTTTTTAGATCCGTATCTATACCGCGGCGAATTGACGTTTAAGAGCGATCAGGACGCTTCAAATTATTACCTAAAACTCCTCGAACAGCAGATCGTGTATGAGGGGAGAGATCAGATAGCCGCGATTGCCGTCGAGTCTGTGACGGGCGCCAACGGGGTCATCATTCCCCCCGACGGCTATCTGCAAGGCTTACGCGCACTTTGCGACAAGTACGGGATTCTATTGATCGCCGATGAGGTCATGGCGGGTTTCGGGAGGACGGGCAAGCCTTTCTCCTTTGAACATTGGGGTATAAAGCCCGACATTATTTCCTTTGCAAAGGGGATTACGAGCGGTTATGTTCAGCTTGGCGGGGTCATTGTGAGCCGTAGAGTCGCGGACTTTTATAACGACAAGGTTTTTCAATTCGGTTTGACTTACAGCGGTCATACCCTCGCTTGCGCGGCGGGTGTCGCTTGCCTTGATTTTTATGAGGAACACAAGATATTCGAGCGCGTCGGGCGTGTCGGGGTTCTTTTAGGGAAGCTCTTGGAGGAACAAAAGGCAAAGCACCGCTGTGTGGGCGACGTCCGCTATATAGGGCTTTTTTCGGCGGTCGAATTGGTTAAGGACAAGACGACACGCGAACCTCTCGTTCCGTACGGACGCGATCCCGACGGGGTCATGAAACGCATTTTCGGAATGCTTCGCACACGCGGCTTCTCGACCTACGGACGTGAAAACAATATCAACGTCACCCCGCCTCTCATCATTACGGAGGAGGAATTAAAGAGCGCGTTTGTGATTTTGGACGAGGTTTTGACGATAGTCGACGATGATACCATTTCGCGTTCAAAATCACTCTAACTCCGGTGTCTTTTTGGCTAAAAGCCGTCGATTTTTAGGCTTTTTACGTACGCAAAGTACGCCGGTGCCTAAATTTGCCGTCTTTTATCTCAAAAATCCATCCGGATTTATATAGCAATTTTGATCGCGAAATAGTATGAAATCTGATTTTTTTGAGAAAAAAGATTGCGAAAGCATAAGGTCGGGGAGCAAAATCCGACCTTTTTTGATAACAGCTTAAAAAAATGCAGAAAAAAATAAAAATTTTAAAAAAAACTCCAACAAAACACCCGACTCATGTATTATATAAACAGACGGACAAACAAGGTCGTTTCGGATAAACAAAGCCGTTCGGAGAAACAATGAAAAAAAAAGACGTAGAAAAAATATTGAGGGACGAGGGGTCGGAGATTTTTGTGCCCGATGTTTTAAACGAGGTCAAGAGCGCGGATTTTACGTTTTATCGGGAAATTCCGTCGGACGGAAAGGAAGTTTTGCGCCGTGCAAAGCCTCGTATAGATTGGCGTAAAGCCGTGTCTATCGCGGCGGTATTCGCACTGATTTTTGTCGCCGCGCTGTCGATAGGACTGTCCGCGTCGTTTGACTCAAAGGTGTATGCGACAGTGAGTCTACGGACCTCTTCCGAATTTTCGCTTTTGATAAACAAGAGTGAAAAGGTAATCGAGATTCGGACCGCGGACACGGACACAGACGCGGCGCGGATTTTGAGCGAGGTGTCCTACGAAAAAAACCGGCTTGAAAAGGTCTTGACGGAGCTTATCACATTGTGTATCCGCGAGGGCTATATAGACGCGGAACAAATCGCAAATCACGATATCACCGTTTTGATAGATTGCAAAGACAGCCGCGGCGCGGAGCATTTGCGCGCATGTGTGAGCGGAGTAATCAATTACTGCTGCGGACTTTAGCAGAATGCAGAATG
>JAITOQ010000245.1 GCA_031289865.1 Clostridiales bacterium | reverse complement strand
CTTTTTCGCTTCTTCTTTTTTGTTTTGATTTATGAGCGCGCAAGCGTAATAATACAGATTTTCAAAGTCGTAAGGGTGCAGCTCCAAAAATTTTGCGGCGTACTTTTCGACGGAGGCGTGGTCGCCCGTGACAATCAGTGCCGCGATCACCTTTTCGAGGTCGTCCTCGTTGTCCACGGTCATAGTGTCAAGCTCCGCTATGAACCGCTCTTTGAGCGCAACATCTCGTTTAAAAATCGCGATATTTATCATGTTGAGCGCACCGGCAAGCCGCTGTTCGGGCTTTTGGAGCATTTTTTCCGCAATCCCCACGGCAAGCTTGTATTTGTGGAGATTTATATAGCATAGAATAGCCATGTTGTGTTGGGGGATAAACTCAGACGTGTCAAGGTCTTTTTTGAGAATTTTTAACGCTTCCGAACAGCGTTCGGTAGAGATATACCGAAAAGCCTCGCGCATTTTCTCCTTTGTATCCTCTTCCTTTTTGTCGATGACATGAAAGGGAGGATACTCGTTACGGTACTCGTCCAAAAAGAGATCTATACCGTCAAATTCGTCAAAATCCCAATTGAAAAAATCCGCGTCCTCCTCTATGTTTTTTATCTCCTCAAATTCTACGTCCGCAGCCTCGAACTCTCCCTCAAAAAAATAGATTTTAAACAACAGCGCGGCGACCTCATAGCGCATACCGAGATCGCAACCGTCCGTTAAACGCATTCTCATACAGTACTGCACGGCAAAATCAAACGCACCTATCTCATAGTATAGCTTCGCATACATAAGCATCGCCTCCGCGCTCTCCTTAACAAAAAAAGCGCGGTTTAAAAAAGCGAACGCGCCGTCTATATCGCCGCTCACAAAAAGCTCCTCAGCTTTGTCAAGTAACGCTCCGTTGTCGGAAAAATCAAATTTTTTTGCCATGTTGCCTCTTTTCTTTTTTTGTTTTTTGTTTTTTTGTAAATAGAGGTGCGAGACAAAATTTGTGTACAAATTTTTTCTCGCGCTCTTTTCAAAAACTTTAGTGATTTATAAGGGGCTGCCCCGTCTTTTGGTTAGAGTCTTTTTCTTTTTATCCGCAATTCTGCATTCTGCATTCTGCATTTTGCATTAAAAAAATCCGCGATTTTCAACTTTCAACTCTCAACTTTAAATATTCTTATGACGTCTTCCGCTCCAAACGTATACACCCTATCGCAAAACGAGCAAACCGCCTCGATTTTTCCTTGCTCTATGATCGTTGAAACAGCTTCTCCGCGACCCATTGCGCGCACGACGTCTTCTATCGTTTCGTCACAGCGGCAGCGGTACGCCGGCTCGTATTCCTCAAGCTTTTTGACTTTAAAGTCACCGAAATACGTCTCTATCAGTCCGTCCGTCGTTTTTGTGTCAAACAAAATTTTGCCCGTATCGGTAAAGCTTCTCAAAATATCCTGCACGATCGTAATCAAAAAATCGTCGGTATTCGGCAAGGGTTGGACAAATACCCCTCCCGCCGCTTTTAATTCCCCGTCCTCATAGTATTCGCCGAGCGCGACCGCGGACGGCTTTTGCTCGCTGACCGTGAGGTAGAGTGAAAAATCGCCGGCAAGGTCACCCGACACCAATTCGCAATGCCCCGTATACGGCTCTTTAAGACCGAAATCCTTTATAACGGAAATAGACCCGACACGCCCTACGGCACCCGCTACATCTGCGCGGTCGCCGCTAAGCGGAATATCTAACCGCTCCTTATCCGTCACGTCGAGATAACCCTTAACCTCCCCTCCCGCCCTTGCGGCGGCGACGGCGTTCCCGAACGCGCCCTTTAAGGTCAAGGACAGTCTGCCTCTTTCGTCCTTTAAATCTTGGCTCAAAAATATGCCGAACGTAAGCAGTCGGTTTAATACCGCCGCCCCGACCGCCGAAAGACCGTGAATCCGATTTGATTCGCGGTAAATCGACGCGGAATCGACGACGGTCACGACAATCGAGTCGTTTAATAAATGTTTTGACGCTCTTGCCATTTTTGCTCCTTTTTTTATTGATAATAGAGGTCGCGAGACAAAATTTTCTATAAAATTTTTTCTCGCGCTCTTTTCAAATAGTCTCGTAATTTATAAGTTCTATACCGTCTTTTAGTTAGGGTCTTTTTCTTTTTATCCGCAATTCTGCATTTTGCATTTTGCATTCTGCATTAAAAAAATCCGCAACTTTCAACTTTCAACTTTCAACTTACGCGCCAGCACTATTATCCTCTCCGACCTATCCGTAAACCCTTTAAAGGTCGTTCCGTCTAATATGCGACAGCCAAAGCCGTTCTTTTTTAACAGCCCCTCTACGGTTTCCGCGGTATAGAAATACTGTGTGTTTTTTTCGTCGGAGCGGATATAGGTTTCTCCGCGCTTTTCAAAAAATGTCAATTCCATACCGATCTTGTTGCCGCCGTATTTTGTGTTTTGCCAAAAAACCGTCAGTTCCTCCCCGTCCTCAAAAAACAGCTGTTCCGACAAAACATGCTCCGCCTTAAAGACCGTACTCATATCAAAAATCAAAAGCCCGCCCGTGTTAAGCGCGGCGGCAGTCTTTTTTAACAACGCGTCAAACCGTTCTACCGACGAAACATAGTTAAAACCGTCGGTAAAGCTCACGACAAAATCGTATTTTTTCAAAAATTCGGGTCGGTTGACGTCCGCGCTCAACAGCCGAACCGCGGGTTTTATGCCTTGCGTGCGGCGCACGGCGAGATTGAGCATGTCGAGCGAAAGATCGGTCGCGGTCATCTCATAGCCGCGTTCGGCAAGCGCGGCGGTCAGTCTTCCCGTGCCGCAAGCAAATTCAAAGCCCGTCTTAGCTCCCGTATCCTTGAGCGCGTCAAGACAAAATGAAAGAATATCCCCGTAAGGATAATCTTTCATCAAATCGTCATAATATCGATAGAGTGCGGAGTACTCCATAATCTCCTATCATTTCTTTCCTTTTTTAGGATTTGAATATACGTTTTGAACGGTTTTCTTTTTCTTTTGCCCCTCGTTCGCCGATTTAGGCGCAACGGGTTCTTTTGAGCCGCCGCCCTTTGAGTTGTCGGCTTTTGTGCCGCCTAAATTTTTTGCATAGGTACGCTTGCCGTTCTTTTTTTGAGCGGGAAGTTTTGCGCGCTCCGCGACATAGACCTCGTACACCTTATCGATAAAGTTTTCAAAGCCGTACTGACCGAAGCTCGA
>JAITOQ010000235.1 GCA_031289865.1 Clostridiales bacterium | reverse complement strand
CGTCGTTTAAGAGCTTTTTGACCGAAAAGAATTTTATCGCGTGTTTTTCGCTCCCTACCGAAACATACAGATAAGGGGTCGCCGTAATGTCGTCCTTGTAATAAAGCCCGAACAGAGGCTTGACGCTCCCGTTTTCGATTTGATTTAATTCGACGATAAAGAGGTTTTTAGACGCGCTCATGTCAGTGTCGAGGTCGAGCGTGAGGTTTACTTTCAGCTCGAATCTCGTGTTTTTACCGTTTCCGCTCAACTCGAAGTAAGCTTCGGTATCGATATTAAAATCATAACTGCCTTCGGGAAACGCAAGGCGCGCACCCGTCAAAATCTTGTCCAATACCTCCGTCGGTTTTGTCTTTTGCTCGACGACCGTTTGACCGCCACCGCCGTTCCAATCCACCTTCGGCTTGTAATTCATAACCACCGCCGCGGATACCGTGGCAAAAACCGCAATCAGTACAAAAGCCGTCACTATGCCGTATAGTTTTTTCATGACCGACCGCCCTCCTTTCTTTCATATTCTTTTTTTCTCAGCATTCCGATTACGAGCGTAGACAGCGTCAGGACAAAGCCGAGCGTATAGCAAGCGGTTCTGATCGGAAACAGCGACGTCACCGCAATCAACAGCCGGTTGTTGGCAAGATACGCCATGTTTTTGTAGTCGTACACTCCCCTCGACTCGGAGGACGGAGTAAGGGCTACCGTGATAGTGTTTCCCTCGTAATCTATACCGATATATATCGGGGAACCTATGATACTTTCGTCGGCAATCGCGCTCTCCACCCCGTCTAAAAGAGCTTCGACCATGCCGCCCTCTCCGAAAAGCGACGGAATAAGCCATTTGATAAGCTCCGCATAGCTGCCCGCTCCGAGCGCGCCGAGATCGACGCTAAAGGTCATAGCCCCCTCTTGAATGTCGAGTATCGACCAACGAATAGGTGCGTCCGCGTTTTCCTCGCCGCGCCCCTCTCCGACATAGTCGGGAAAAGGCGTGGACGGCGCGTCCCGCTCGTCAAACAACAGATGAATGAGTACGGGAATAGTCAGTCTGCTCCCGTCCGCAAGGGAGATGAGCATACCGCCGAAGCTCCCGAATCCGTCGTTGTTTAAGCTGTTAAACGAAGCCTCGATGAGCTTTTTCACCTCTTCGTTTGCATAACCCTCCGTAAAGTATTGTTCGGCTTTGTCCGCGGAAAGCCTACCGTTTTTGAGATTCATTTCGATAAAATGCGTGAGTAATTCCGAATGAATACGCGCCTTTTCGTCATAATCGTCTTTAAAGTCGTCGTAGCTTAGGGTGTATTGCGTCGCCTCTCCGAGAATGGGCGGGACGACCTTGTCGAGCGCAATCCAAATCCCCGTCGTCAAGAGGACGCTGATTAAGACCGACGCGGCGACCGTACGCCGTACCGTCCCGACCGATTTTGCCTTTTTGGAAATCACGCCCGTGAGTATCATCATGCCGAAATACAACAGCGCGATTACAAAAAGGACGAGCATACCCGCAAACACATACGGCTTGTAGGTAGAGTTGAGGGTAAAGGTCGGTATAGTCTTGTATACCGCATACCCCGCGAGGATAGGAAAACCGAGTAGATAAAAAATTATTTTTAGGATAGAAAATCCCGTGGATTTTTTCATGCTTTCCCTCCTTTTGCAATCAAGCGGTTGATGTTTTTCTTTTCCGCGTCGGCAAAGATATACGCCAAAATCATCGCCGCGGGTACAATCCCGCCGAACTTCACCAAGCCCGCTCTCAGCGCAAGCCACGGATAGTATTTAGGCATAAATTCGCTTTCTATACGGATACGCGCAAACAAAGCGGTCAATTCGCTCTCGCTTTTAGGCGAGCTGCCTCCGTTATCGAGGGTTATCGCTCCGACCTTATCGCCTATTAGTACCGAACCGACGGTTGCGCCGTGCTTTGTACCGAGGTATTTTGCGTAAGCATAGTCGCGGAGTGCGCTATCGCCTATAAAAAACATTTTAGGATAGGTCGTCGGAGATTGATAATATGAAAATTCGCTTATAAATTTTAGGAGATAGGCTTCGTTTAGGATCTCTCCTCCGATATCTATCTTAAGGTCGTCCAAAACCTTCATAAGCGCGTCATAGTCGAGAGCGCGGTAATCACGCAAAATATCCAAGACCTCGTTAGAGAGATTCAACCCGATCAAAGTGTTTAAGCCCTCTATTATAGTCACGAGATCGCCCGTCACGGGAAGTCCCGCAAGATTTCCGGCAAGGGTGTTCAATATCGACTTTATCTCGTCGGTCGTCAGATAATAGTGAGCGGCAAACAGCTTGTACACGTCGTATTCGCCGTTACCTATCTTGATTTTTTCCGCTCCCCTGTCCGCGGCGGGCGCGGCTCCGTAAGCGCGGAGATATTCCGTAGTCAGTTGATACCGCGTCCAAACAGTATCACCCGCGTCGAGTGCGTCAAGCGCGTTTTTTAACTCTTTGTCCGCGTCGAGTCCGCGTGAGGCGAAGTCGTTTTTGACCTTGTAATAAGTAGACAAAAGGTATTCGGCTTGATTGTATCCGAAAACAAAACCGTCCGCATACAAACCGTTGAGGCTGTAAGCCGCGCCGACCTCACTACCGAACACATAATGCGTATAGTCCTCAAAGCCTTTTAAAAATATTCCGTTTTTGTCGCCCGCCGCGGTCGTCGGCGTACCGTCGAGGTTGCCGCCCTTTGTCGTTCCGACGGTTCCCTCTAAATTGTAGGTGGACAAAAAGCTCTTTTTTGCCTTTTCGTGATTGTCGGCTCTCCACAGATAGTCGGAAAGCTGACGCTCATACCGCTCGAAATCGTATTCTCCCGAAGTTGAATACTCCGCTCTCATCTCACCGAACGCGGCTTTTACCGTCGTATCGATGAAAAGAACGGGAATAAAGGTTGCGGCTGAAGCCGCGATTGTCACGATCAAAGCTCTCACAAAGAAATCCTTCTTTCCGAGCAGCAGTCCCGCGACAACCTGAAGCGCGACGACAGTCCCGAAGCAAAGCGCGATAATTTTAAACGCGCTCATGCCCGAACCCGCCGTGACGCCGAAACCGCTAAGAGCCTTTGCGTCACCGTAGACGACGTAAAGGAGCAGCGGAATACCCGCAAGGTACGACACAATTTTCAATACGCGAAAAAATGTCGCCCGCGCTTTGGTAAACGTGATGGTGTCCATTCATTTTCCCTCCCTATATTTGTTTTTAGCGGCTCATGCCGCCCCGAACACGATTTTGCACAAAAATCCGCGACAAGGACGGATTATTTTAAAAAAATCCCTCCGTCGGCGTCGCAAAATTTGATTGCGCTTTTTGTCCTCCTACTATTTTTATGCTTAACTTGACGACATTATATACGATATTTTTGCCTTTGTCAAGGCTTTTTTAAAGAAAAGTTACACATTTTTTCCATTTTGTGTACTATTATATAAACGGTCTAAATCCCACAATTTTCCGTGTACACCGATATATTATTTTTGAACAATATTCTTGCAATTATATCGTGACTCTAATAAAAAAATCTATTTTTCCAAAAGAATTTTGTTGTATAATTAAAAAGAATTTTATAATATTTTAAAAGCCTTAAGAACTTTGTTCCGTAACCAAAAAGAATTTTATAATATTTTGCAAACCCTATTGACACAAGTGTGTAATAATTATAATATATATATTACCCCCCCGCGCTAAGCCGCTCTTTTTTGCTATTTTCCGCGAAACCTCTCTTGATAAGAAACCTTCATCTGCGGTCGCTTTCGCAAAAAATATCTAAAAAATAGCCGTCTTATCGCTGTATAATAACTCGAAAGTAGTTTAATATGCGTTCTCTCCATATTGCGAGAGGAAAACAAATAGAAAAAACAAAGGTTTTGATAAAATTTTGAAAAGTTTTAATAATATTTCGCAAACCCTATTGACACAAGTGTGTAATTGTTGTATAATGTATATAAGATAAGCTGATGATTTTAGTCAGAGGCTTTAAAGGGGAGTAAATATGGGAAAAGTAAAAGAACCGAAAAATCTGTCGCCGCGAATCCAATGGCTGCGGGATTACTATTTTTCGGGAATCGAAAGAGAGTGGAACAATGAGTTTCGACCGTTTACCACGGGTACGCCTTGGGACAAAAATTACAACGAGACCTCATACTATGTCGTTCCCGAAAACTACACGTTTTTTTCAACCTTTAGCGCGGGCTTTATCGCGGGGGCGACAAAAATCGATTTGCCCGACGGGCTTTGGGACAAGAGCATAGCCGAACGGCGTGCATGGTTCAACAAAAAAGCTATTGTGGACTGTGTTCCGCAAGAGATTTTGCCGCACGACCTTTTGTGCGGAGCGACCTTTAATATCCAAGCCAGCCATTGCCTCACCCGCAAGGAATCCGAAGCGCGTGACAAAATCCTACTCGGCAAGCGCGGACTCAGGAAAAAAACTATCGAGTTTCACGATACGGGCTACGGAAATTGCGGCCCTACATCGGGGCATCTTATCCCCGGATACGAATTTCCGCTCAGATACGGCTTTAAGCAAATCAATGAGGACTTACAAAAACGCTACGACGCATATTCCGAAGAGGAAAAAGCCTCCGCAAAGGGCGGTGAACTCCGCGCTATGCTCGAAGCGTCCCTTATGCCCAAAGCACTTGCCGAAAAATACGGCGCGTTATGCGTAAAGTTTGCGGAAAAAGAAACCGACGCGGCGCGCAAAGCCGAATTACTCCGCATGAGCGAAAATCTAAAGGTTGTACCGTGGGAACCCGCGGAGGATTTTTGGCAAGCCGTGCAATCCCTTTGGCTCATACATATGCTCGTCATGACCGACGAAAATTATCCGGGACCGGGACTTTCGTTCGGGCGGCTCGATCAATATCTCTACCCCTACTACAAAAAGTCTATCGACAAGGGAGAGGATCGGGAGTTTTTAAAGGATATTTTAAAATGTATGTGGGTGCATTGCAACACCGCCTACGACGCTATGATCCGTATCGGTCTCAATCAAGGCATTACGGCGGGTTACGGACAGCTGCTTATGCTGTCGGGCGTGGGACGTGACGGCGAGGATCTCACCAACGACCTCACCTATCTCATACTTGAGGTCATCGACGAGATGTCGCCTATCCTTGAGCCGAAGCCGAATGTGCGTCTGCACAAAAATTCACCCGACAAGCTGCTCGACAAGGTGTGCGACATGATTTCCGACAGTCAAGGCGCGCCGTTCCTTTTAAATTTTGACGAACGCTCTATGGCGGGACTTCTCCACGAGGCAAAATTTGCAAAGCTCGAACACCTCATCAACCGTGACAACGTACACGATTACGGCTCCGTCGGCTGTCTTGAAAACACCATGATAGGCAACGACCGCTCAAGTACGGTAGACGTCAATCTCAACTTTTTAAAAGCCCTCGAACTCACCCTCGGTAACGGAAAAAATATCGTCCCTTACACCGACCAATTGTGGGGCAAGCCTTACAAAAATAAGCAGCAAGGTCCTAAGACGGGCGATCCCGTCACGTTTTTGTCCTTTGAAGCGTTTTATGAGGCTTTTTTGGAGCAAACGCGCTATATCATCAAAAAGATCGTAGACCTCTACAACATAGGGGTGGAAACACGCGCAAAATACCTACCTACCCCGTATTTAAGCTGTCTTATAAAAGGGTGCGCAAGTAGCGGAAAGGACGTCACGCAAGGCGGTGCGGAAATCAAGTTTGCGACGATAGAGGGCGTGACGTTCGCCACGACGATAGACAGTCTGCTCGCCGTCAAATATCTCGTCTATGACGAAAAGGAATGCGATATGGCGACATTGCTCCGCGCTCTGCAAGCCAATTGGGATGGCGAAGAATACAAGGTGCTGCAAGCCCGCGCCAAAAACAAAGCCCCTAAATACGGACGCGACGACGGAGCAGCGGACACGCTCGCTCAGGATTTTATGAAATTTTGGGCAAACGAAGTGACAAAATACACTACCCCTATCGGGCAAACCTATAGAGGCGGTATGCTTTCGTGGAATTATTGGGTGGGCGACGGATATATACTCGCGGCAAGTCCCGACGGACGGCGGCGCGGTCAATTCCTCTCAAACGCTATCTGCCCGTCAAACGGCGCGGACACCAACGGGCCTACCTCAAACAGCAATTCCGTCGGAATCGCGCTCGGCGGCAAGGACGGCGACGGCAATTATATCAACGTCCTCCCCAACGGCGCAAGTCACACGATAACGCTTAGCCCGTCCCTCGTCCGCGATCAAGCGCACAAGGACAAGCTAAAAGCCTTTTTACGCGGCTACACCCAAAACGGCGGGACGGCACTCCAAATCAACGTCCTCGACGCGGAAACTCTAAAGGACGCTCAAAAAAATCCCGAAGACTACCGCCATCTTTTGGTGCGCGTGACGGGCTACAACGCATACTTTACGAGTATCGGGAGAGAGCTTCAAAACGAGATAATCGAAAGAGAATCACACGCGAGGTTTTAGCCGATGGACGTAAACGTATTAGACCTGCAACGCATGTCCACGGAGGACGGTCCGGGGCTTAGGACGACGGTGTTTTTTAAGGGGTGCAACCTAAAATGCGCTTGGTGTCACAACCCCGAAAGCATCTCTTACCGCCCCGATCCGAATTGGTTCAAAAACAAATGTATCGGCTGTAACATCTGCGTCGCGGTCTGTCCTCAAAAAGGGATTTCAAAGACCTCCGACGGCTTGCACTTTTCAAGAGAACGCTGTACCGCTTGCAGAACGTGCGAAAAAAAATGTCCGAATGCGGCAATCGAGTTAAAGGGCAAGCGTTACGAAACCGACGCGCTCGCCCGCGAACTCCTAAAAGACAAAGCCTATTGGGGCGCGGACGGCGGCGTCACCCTTTCGGGCGGCGAAGTCATGATGCAGCACAAAGCCGCGATCGAGGTCGCAAGGTTACTAAAGGAAGAGCGCGTATCCGTCGCGGTTGATACGGCGGGTTGTTACGACTTCCGTATTTTGGAGGAGATTCTCCCCTATACCGATCTCGTCTTGTACGACTTAAAGCTGTTTGACCCAAAGGATCACAAAAAATATACCGGCGCGGACAACGCGGTAATTTTGGAAAACTACAAAAAATTGACCGACAAAAAAATCCGGGTTTGGGTGCGCACCCCTATCATAGAGGGCGCGACCGACACCCCTCAAAATATCGAGTCTATAGCGCGCTTTCTCGCCGAAATAGGACAACCCGAACGGTGGGAGCTTTGTACCTTTAACAATCTTTGCCGCGACAAATACGAACGTCTCGATCTAACGTGGGCGTATCAAGAAACGCAAAAGACATCCAAACAACACGCGGAAAATTTGCAAGAAATCGCAAGAAGGTACGTCGCGAACGCGGCATACACCGGAGCGGTTCAAGAGGTAATAAGTAATAGGTAATAGGTAATAAGTAATAAGTAAGGATATTTAGAGATGTGATTCGGAGAAATCGTTTTAGATTCTTCGCAAGCTCAGAATGACACCTACTTTTTATCCGCAATTCTGCATTCTGCATTGAAAAAACATTCTTATATTCCACACTTATTACCTATTACCTATTACCTATTACTTAAAACAATAGCCTATTATTTATCAAAAAGGAGAAAAATTATGACCGTATTTCAAAAAGAACTTGAGGAAATTTGTTTCAAAAAATTTGAACCCGACAGCAAAATCGGGATATTCGCTTCGGTTGCGCCCGACGGCTATCCTCATCTTGCGCTGATTTCCTCAATCTTAGCAAAGGACAAGCAAAATCTCATGTGGGGGCAGTTTTCACGCGGACTCTCCAAAACCTACCTAAAAGACAATCCGAAAAACGGCTTTTTGGTGGTTTCAGCCGACCAATATTGGTGGACGGGCAAAGCCCTCCACACGGGCGAAACCGCAAAGGGAGAGGACTTCGAGCACTTTAACGACAAGCCGATGTTCCGCTACAACTCCTATTTCGGGATAGGCGCGGTGCATTACGAAAAAATAATCGACGTGAGCGCGGGGCAAAAGCTGCCGATTCCTCAGATTGCCGTAGGCGCGCTCAAAGCAAAATACGCCGCCGCATTTTCCTCAAAAAATCCGTCCGACAACAAGCTCCCCTCATTCGGAAAAAAACTTGCGGCACGTCTTACTTGCCTAAAATTTATCTCCTATATCGACAAAGACGGCTATCCGCGTATTTTGCCCGCACTGCAATGCGCGCCCGTTGACGGCGGCAAATTGGTTTTTTCGCTTTCCGCATACCCCGAACTCATAAACGATATTCCTAAAGGCGCAAAAACAGCCGTGTTTTTGGCATCTCTCGACCTCACCAACCTCCTACTGCAAGGTATATGGGAGGGAGTTTCAACCGTCGGAGGCGTAAAGGTCGGAGTTTTTACGGTCGATAAAGTCTACAACTCCATGATCCCGATAGGGAGATATATCTATCCCGAAACGAAATTAAAAGGTGTTTTTACAGCTGAAAATTGAAAATTGAGTATTCCGTAAAACTTCAGCGTCTTATACGCGCCGCGCACAAACGCGCCGTCCGGCTTTGTCCCCTCATAGCTCATACCAAGCTTGACCATTACTTTACCCGATTTTTCGTTTTCCGCATAGTGATATGCCTCTATCCGATGAACCTTTAATGTGTTAAAGAGGTAGTCAAAAACCGCGCTCATAGCCTCGACTGCAAGTCCTTGTCCCCAATAGGCTTTGTTTAAGATATACCCTATCTTTGCTGTGTGAGGAAACTCCCCCGTATCAAAGCAACCGCCGCCGCCGATCACCTTTCCGCTTGACTTTAGGACAAACGCGTAATCAAGGGTAGTGTTATTCTCATACCGTATCCGCATACCGTTCAAAAAATCCAAGGTCTCATAGATATTTTTATGCGTGTCCCACGACATATACCGCGTGGTTTCCACGTCCCCCGCATATTCAAAAATGTCCGCCGCGTCCTTTAGGTCGTACGGTCGGAGTAGCAGTCTTTTTGTTTCTAAGGTTGGAGGGTAAGCCATATTTGTTTCTCCATTTTATGTTTTGTTATTGCATAGCAATTCAATTGTAGGGGACGATGCCCCATATGCGTTAGGATAAACAAATCAGTCTATACTTCCGCAATCGTTTTGACTGCCTACACAGTTGCGGCAGCTTTCGTTGTATGTCTTCTATCGATGCACA
>JAITOQ010000185.1 GCA_031289865.1 Clostridiales bacterium | reverse complement strand
ACTCCGCGGCCTCCGCAAAATCTTGCTTGACCCCGTCGCCGTTGTAGTAACAGCCCGCGAGGTAATATTGTGCGCGTGATATACCTTGCTCCGCGGCTTTGCGATACCATTTTTCCGCTTCCGTATAATTCCGCGCTACCCCGTCCCTATTAAAATAACAGCCTCCGAGATAATATTGCGCTCTCGCGTGTCCTTGTTCGGCGGCTTTGTGGTACCACCTCACCGCTTCGGCGTGGTTTTGCGGGACTCCGTCGCCGTTGTAATGACACACTCCGAGAAAAAATTGCGCGTTTGTGTGACCTTGTTCGGCGGCTTTACGATACCACCTCACCGCTTCTTCAAAATCCTGCGACACCGCGTTTCCGTTGTCGTAACAAAATCCGAGATAATACTGCGCGTCAACTTGACCTTGTTCGGCGGCTTTTCTGTACCACCTCACCGCGTCTTCAAAATCCTCCGCTTTTTCTCTGCAAGCCCCAAGGTGATACTGCGCGTCCGCGTTGTCTTGTTCGGCGGCTTTTTTGAACCACCGCTCCGCTTCTCCGTAATCCTCCGCAACGCCGCTCCCGACATAATAACAAAGCCCAAGCATGGTTTGGGCGGGCGCATAGCCTTGTTCGGCGGCGCGTCTGTACCATTTAATCGCGTCGGAAAAATCCTGCGTTCCGTAACGGCGTTCGCCGCGCTGATGCAGCTCCTCCGCAGAACCCGATTCCTTTCCGTGTAAATGAATTTCTCCCGTAGTCTTGTCTATGACCGATATATGCTCCGACGGATACTTTTGAGAAAACTCCTCTCTCGTAAGCTCGCACACCTCTTGCAAGGAATGACCGTAAACCGCGATATGCTTTTTTAAAATTTCCGTAAGATGTCCGTTTCCGCGTTCTTCGATCGGAAGCTCTTCCTTTGACAGCGCGGAAATGATTATAGTATCATTCGACACTTTTTCGGGAGAAAATTGAAACACGCTCTCAGGCGCGTTGCCGCGTGTGTCCAAGATAAAGAGGTTCGTCTTTTTTTCGCCGCTCCCCAATTTATCCGTCAATAAGCTCAAAGTTATCCCTTTGCCGTAAAGCGCAACCGCTCCGCTCCCGCTGAAATCTACGGGCAGCAGATAATTGCTCCCGTCCGACTCCGCGCCGTGACCCGAATAGTAAACCGCCCGAATGTCATACCCGTCCGCTTCGTCGAGGAATTCCTCGATTTTTTGAAGCAAGTCGGTACGGGCATCGTCCGACGAAAAACACACCCGATCAAAGCCGAGTTCCTTTGCGAAGATATTGTGTATCTCCTCCGCATCATTTTTTGCAAAAGCCAAAGGATTTATGTATCGATAATCCGAGCAACCTATGACCAACGCTGTTTTCCTCTTTTTATCCATAATACAATAATAATCAATTTATTCCCGTTTGTCAAAGGATTTTTCATCTTTTTCAAAGTTTTTTTCTTTTTTCGCCACATTTTTTAGTTTTTTGGGACAGTATTGTCTTTTTTTTCCTTAACTTTCAACTTTCAACTTAATTCCCCCTCAATTCCGTTCTTCTGATTTTGCCGCTGATGGTTTTTGGTAATTCCTTGACAAAATCGACGATACGCGGGTATTTATACGGCGCGGTATGTTTTTTGACATAATCTTGTATCTCTTTTTTTAGCGCGTCGCTTTCCTCTTTTCCTTTGACGAGGACAATCGAGGCTTTGACAAGCTGACCGCGGGTTCCGTCGGGGTCCGGTACGCCCGTCACGGCGCATTCCAAGATATACGGGAGTTCCATAATGACGCTTTCGATTTCAAAAGGTCCTATTCTATAGCCCGAACTTTTGATGAGGTCGTCGGTTCTCCCGACGTACCAAAAATACCCGTCCTCGTCCTTCCAAGCCATGTCGCCCGTGTGATAAATGTTGTCGTGCCACGATTCCGCGGTCTTTTTTTCTTCGCGGAAATAGCCGTTAAAGAGTCCTATAGGCTTTACATCGGTACGGACTACTATCTCGCCGACCTCGCCGACCTTTGCCGCGCCCTCTTGCGTCGCGATATCGATGACGTATTGCGGGGTGGGTTTTCCCATCGAACCGGGCTTAGGCTCCATGCCGATTAGGTTCGCGACAGCAAGCGTGGTTTCGGTCTGTCCGAATCCCTCCATGAGCTTTAAGCCCGTAGCCCTATAAAACTGCTCAAAAACCTCCGGATTGAGTGCTTCGCCCGCCGTCGTGACATGCTTTAGGGAGGACAAATCGTATTTTTTGAGATCCTCCTTGATAAAGAACCGATACATAGTCGGCGGTGCGCAAAAGGTCGTAATCTTGTGTTTTGCAAAAAGCGGTAGGATATCCGACGCGTCAAATTTGTCAAAGTCGTATGTGAGAATAGCCGCCTCCGAGAGCCATTGTCCGTAGAGCTTGCCCCAAACCGCCTTGCCCCAACCCGTGTCGGAAATCGTAAAGTGAAGTCCGTCGGGGTCGACGTTGTGCCAATATTTTGCGGTGACGAAGTGACCCAATGAGTAGGTATTCGGTTGGGCGACGATTTTTGGGTAACCCGTCGTTCCCGATGAAAAATACATGAGCATACTGTCCGTATAGCAGTTTACTCCCGCGTCGCCTTTCGGCTTATAAAACAACGCGCTTGCGCGGCTCAATCCCTCGTCGTAATCGATAAAATCATATCCCGCCTTTTTGCCGTTGGCAATAGCGACCAACTCGACGGTAGGACTGTTCGGCAGGGACAGCTTTAGCTGCTCCGCCGCGTCGCCGTCGCCCGTGACGACCGCCATTTTTACGCCCGCGGTATTAAAGCGGTACTCAAAATCCTTTTTGGTCAAAAGATTTGTCGCGGGGATCGCCACCGCACCGAGCTTATGGAGTCCGAGCATCGCCGACCAAAATTGATGATGACGCTTGAGGACGAGCATGACCCTATCGCCTTTTTTTATTCCGAGCGACTGAAAAAAGTTTGCCGCACGGGCGGAGTTTTCCTTCATGTCCTTAAAGGTAAAGCGTTTTTCTTCCTTGTTTTTACTTATCCACAGCATAGCAAGCTTGTCGGGCTTACTCTTTCCGAGAGCGTCTACGACGTCGAACGCAAAATTAAAATCGTCCTTTTGGATAAAATCTATCTTTTCCAAGCCGCCGTTTTCGTTCTCCGTTACCTTGATAAATTTTTCATAAATCGGCTTGTCGTACTTGTATTTGGTGGTTTCGAGATTGCCGTGCGCGGTAGCCGCGTGGTTTTCGACCTCTCCGATGTCCTTGCCTTTCGGGGGTATAACCACCGCCAAAAACTGACAGTCCTCGCCGCCCAACGCAATCATTCCGTGCTTTTTTTCGCTGTCGTAATAGATACTGTCGCCCGCGTTTAAGACCTCCGTGTAGTTGTCTATCCTTATCTTTAGCGTTCCGGACAAAACGTAATCAAATTCCTCGCCCTCGTGGGTCGTGACGCCGATCGGCGAATTTTCTATTGCCTTTGAATACCTCGCGGTCACGAGATAGGGCTGTGCAATTTTGCTCTTTTTTAAGGAATTTAAGTTGTAATATATAAATTCCTTTTTCGGCGGCAGCATTTCCCCGCCGCCCTTACGGACGAGCTGATAGGTAGAGAGGCGCGGCGATTCGCCCGATATGAGATCGGACACGTCGATACCGAATGCTTCGGCGCATTTAAAAAGAAAGGTGAACGAAAAATCCCGCTTTCCCTCCTCCGCGGCAATGTATTCGTCGAGAGTGACGGCGGCGGCGGCAGACATTTCTTGTACGGTCTTTCCCGTGATGACGCGAAGATCCTTGATCCGTTCGGCAACTTGTTTGACTTTGTTCATATGTTCCTCCGTTTGAAATCGATTATTAAATAATGTTGTCAGATTTATGTTGTCTTTCGTCCGTTTTTCGGGTATAAAAAAATCCCGACGCTGAAAAAAACAGCGTCGGGACGATTTATTTCAAAACCGCGGTACCACCCGTCGTTGACCGTGCCTTTAGACACAATCCGCTCTATTTACACGACCTATAACGTAGCCGATACGAAAACGCTTAATTGCTCCGACGGAGGTTCGGCGTTTCTGCTAAGAAAGGATAAACGATTTCTTTTTAGTACCGACCTTACACCTTACGCGGCTCTCTTACCTAAAATTACAAAATCATTCGCGGTTTCTATAATCGCATTTAATGATATCTATGATTATATCCTCATTTTTACGATTTGTCAATACCTTTTTAAAAGTTTTTTGCATTTCTAAGATTTTTTTAGGATTTTTAAGATTATGCTTGCGCGTCGGCGGCTAACGCGTCTAATACAGCCAAATCTATTCCGTAATCCGCTAATGTCGGTGCTTTGTTATAAGTAAACCGTGTGTTTGAACGCTCAATTGTCTTAAATTCTGTACTGCCCGCTTCCCTTATTTTCACCGTAGTTTCTATGTTATACAAAAATTCGTCCGCATAATATTGAAAAATAGCGTTGGCTTCAAACAATCCTCCCTCTTCATTATCGGCAGCTCCTTGATATACGGCTACTTTTAAGAGTTTTTCGTCTACCTTTTCCGTAGTATCCTTTATCTTAGTTACCCAAGGTTCTTCCAAAATAGGTATGGTAATCAAAAGATTGCTTAATTTAACCATTTGAAGCATTGTTTCAAAATCTTCTTTTAAAGATATTTCGCTATGTTGCGGTTGCGGGTCTGATATATACCAATGCCAATACGGTGCTCCTAGATCATTTTTGTCGGACACATTACCGTAGGAATAATATGTTCCGTTATAAAAAACTTCTTTGATAGGTTCTTGATCGGTTTCGGTTCCGACTGTAATATATACGTCGCCTATTTTTGCTAAAATACTTATAGTAATTATGCTATCGTTCCCAAGCTGCCAAAAATCGATCTCGCTTGTCATTGCAAAATCTTGCCCCTCCGCGTATCCTACCTGAGCTACGGTTTCCTTTTTGCAGCTCGTCAAAAATAAGCCTAAGCCGAGAACCAAGCAACAAACAAGAGCATAAACCTTAATTTTTCTTTTCATGTTTTTTACCTCCTTAAAAATCGTTACTTCTTTATATCAATGATTATATCCGCATTTTTATGAGATGTCAATACCTTTTTTAAAAGTTTTTGAGGGTTTTAAAAAGTTTTTTAGAATTACAGTTATGCGGCTGAATGCTTGCAAAAAAACGGCGAAGTATTCTAAAAAATGCCGTTTTGTAGAATACTTCGCCGTTTTTAATTTTTATTAAATCATTCGATTCGACTTAAATGCTTCGACAATGCTTCTTCTAATTCCGCGGTTTGCTCAAAGCTTTGAAATTGAAGCCTTGCCGTTCGCCGTGACTTTTCCGCCTTTAGACACGGAACGACGTATAAATAACCGTTTTTGCCCTTTCTTTGCTCATAGCGATACCCGTCCGTTTCCTCATAATCGATAAAATACGGAAAACGTCCGTTTATGGAAAACCCTATCCCCTTATCCGTAACGACAAAAGTCATGTTTTTAAGTTGCGAAAGCATCAACGGACACACAACAAATCCCACGATCAGTCCGCTCAAAGCCAATCCGCTTGCCGCGTCAAAACCCAATATAATGGTAAGAATAATCCTCAAAACGATTATGGGAATATAGCAAACTAATAATACGATATAAAACTTTTTTTGCTTATCATATATCCTCTGCGGTATCGACTGCGAATACTCAACCGTCCCCGCTTGCGCGCTGTCCCTTGCCCGTATCTTTCGCATGGTTTCCTCCGAATGTATGCTTTTTAAATTATAACATAACGGATTTGGTTTGTCAATGTATATCGGTCTTTCCTCCTCGCTTTATTTCAATAAAAATATGCGTTTTATATTCGGTGTTCGGGGGAAGGCGGTAGGATAACTTGCCCCGTAATAAATCGGCTTTGAGTAACCTTGCGTCTGCCAAACGCCCGGCACTTGAATTTCCTCCCACTCGGAGTCGTCAAAGCCTTTTTCGTAAAACTCGCGGTTTTCCTCCGCGCCGTAATGAAAGTTGAATTTCCATTTCCCGTTCAAGTCCAAACGGTATGCGGACGGGCGGCGTTGTATAGCGTCCTCTTCGTGATCATAGCAAAACGCAAGAGAATGTCCGTCCTCTTTATTTTGCAAAATTATCGTCGGGTCTTCCCAAATATAACGCTTTTTTATCATGCGCTCCCTCTCCCACCGCTATAAAAAACCTAATCGTTTACGTCAAGAAAGGCTTGCGCAAGCCTACCGCATTTTATCGGGTCGTCGAGCCATGGCAGATGACCGCCGCCGTTTATTCTCTCAAATTTTGCGTTCGGCAAAAGCGCGGCGATATTCTCGCCTATTTCTACCTTGCCGAACGGGTCGTTTGTCCCCCAAACGAGGAGTGTTTTTTGAAAAATCCCTTTTAAATCCTCTTCTTTTATTTGTATTTCTTTCTTTGAACCAAAGAGCGTATTGGTCGTTTCCATGAGGCTAAGGCTGGATTTTTCGTAATGCGGCAGCTGTTGAAAATAGTAATAACATTCCTTCATTTCTTGCGGCAACACCTTCAGCGTATCCTCCGAATGTCCGAGAACCGACAAGCCCCTTAACGCCGTCCCGACATTTTTGGGCATGATTTTGCGGAAAAGGGCTTTGTTTAAGCCGCGAACCGCCGCCAACCTTAACACAAACGGCGGCTTGCACTCAAGCACGTTTCCGGGGATGCCGAGGAGAATGAGTTTTTCTACCCGTTCGGGCTTGTCTAATGCAAACCACAAGCTCCAATGACTGCCCATAGAATGAGAAATAATCGGTATACTCTTTATCGAAAAATAGTCGAGTACGGAGGTTATCGTTTCCGCCGCAAGCTCCCGAAAGTCAAATTTATTATGATCTATACCCTCGCTCAACCCGCCGCCGGGACGATTGAGGACAAGAATACGTTTGCCCTTAAATTGAGCTATGAGCGGTACAAACGGAAAGCCGTCGCCCGTATTTCCGGGGACGATCAACACGGGATCGCCCGTCCCGATTTCGCAAACGCGGATTTTTAAACTTGTTTTTTCCGATTTTATATAATGGTCTACCGCTTTGATCCCGTAAAAATCATACAACCTTTGCTCCGCGAGGGCGGCGGCGGCGACTGTTCTGTCGCTAAAATCAAGGGTCAAGGGTTGATCGTTCCGTCGGTTATTCGGCATAGATATCTCCTAAAATAATTTTTTGCAGTTCGCTAATACTTGTTATATTGAATTCCGCTTTGTTTGACGAGGCGGCGTTTCCTATCGCAATAGCGGTAAAGCCGCCGCGAACCGCCGCTTCTATACCCGTAATTGCGTCCTCTACAACGGCGCATTCTGACGGCGCAAGCCTAAGCATTGCGGCGGCTTTGAGAAAAACTTCGGGGTCGGGCTTAGTTTTTTCTATATTCGTTCCGTCGCTTACCGCGTCAAAAAAATCCGTCAAACCGACGTTTTTTAATATCGTTTTCGCGTTTTTACTGCTGCTGCCGATCGCAATTTTAAGTCCCGCGCCTTTCAATAATCTCAGCGTATCGATCACTTCGGGCGATACGTCGTGCGGAGAAAGCCCGTCGAGATAACGGAGATACGATTCGTTTTTTTCCTCCGAAAACCGCAATTTTTGCGCGTCGGAATAGACTTGCGCCGAGCGTTCTAAAATGATCTCCAAACTCTCCGTACGCGAAACTCCGCGCAAGCGATTGTTGACCTCTTCGTCAAACGGAATTTCGAGCCTATCCGCAAGGCTTTTCCATGCGGCATAGTGCATCTTGTCGGTATGAACTATTACTCCGTCTAAATCAAAAATGACTCCCTTGTATTTTGCCGTTATGTTTTTTTTCAATACAGTACGTCCTCCCGTCCGCAAGACGCGTCTACGGGAGAAACGCCTTTAAATTCGCTCCGTCCAAGGATTTTGTCGATCACCGCGTCGATTACTTGTTCGTTGTTTGTATACGCGTTTATATAGGTCTTAATCATCGGAACGTCGAGCAAGTGGTACGGATTTGCAAGGCTGATAAACATTGTCGGTACGTCGTTCACAAACCACGGAATGTCGTCGCCCGCTCCCTTAAACCCCTTCCAATTGATGCGTATCACCGTGTTTTCGCTCGCGGTTTCAAAGAAAGCTACATAGATAGCCAAATCATATTTTTCCGTAAAGCCGTTAGGCGCGCCGACTAATTCGCCGAAGTGCTTACGCGCTTTGAATATCACGGACGCTTTTTTAAAAATCGACGTTCTTTCGGGACTCGCCAAAATGCACAAATCCGCGATTGCCGCTCTATTGCGCACGGTGACCTCAAAGCCCTCCGCGGTCAATTTTTGCTTTAAACTGCGCTTAAGCGCGGTAGAGCCGTCACTGCTTTCCAACACGTTTAAGTATACTCTCTTATGCGTTTTAGGAGAAATCGGTAAAAGGTTTTGCCTATCCTTTATAAGGGTCACGCTCTCGTCCGCGCATTGCGCCGCGAGTGTTCGATTTTGACCGCTCTTTAAGATTTTCAGCGCGTCGGGCGACGGGACTAAGCCGTTCTCTTTCGCCTTAACATGCAACCGCAAGGAGGCTTTTAACGCCAAAATCCGCGTAACCGCTTCGTTTAGCCGCACCTCCGAAAGTATCCCGTTTTTAACTCCGTCCGTCATGTATTTATAGTCGGTAGCCAAATCCCGCGCAAATAAAAACATGTCCGCGCCGTTCTCTATAGACAGAGGGACGGCGTATTCGCGCTTCATTGCCGCACGGAATCCCGCCATAGGAGAAGCGTCGGTGACAACAAGTCCGTTAAAGCCCAATTTTTCTCTTAAAAGTCCGCGCATAAGCTCACGCGATAGGCTTGCGGGTATGGTTTTTCCTTCCGTCCCGCCGTTTGACAATAGATTTTGGTACGACGGGAGCGCGATATGCCCGACCATTACCGTCTTTGCGCCAGCGTTTATTAAAGACGAGTAGATTTTGCCGTAACTATCATCCCATTCACGGGGGCTTAAAGAGTTGACGCTCGTCAATAGATGTTGGTCGCGTTCGTCCACGCCGTCTCCGGGGAAATGCTTGATCGATACGGCGACTCC
>JAITOQ010000202.1 GCA_031289865.1 Clostridiales bacterium | reverse complement strand
CCGACAAAGGAAATCGCTTGATACAGATATACCTCTCTCGTCCCCTCGCATTGCGCGTCATAAGTAGTGTTATGCACGCAAGCGTACAACACTATATCCCGATAATACATAGGATCGGGACAGCTTTTCAGCCAAACGAGAGCGGAACCTAAGCCCATAAAAAGATCGTGTTTAAATTGTTTGTTTGTCATTCGGTTTAGTCCTTTATACTTTGTCTTTCTTGTCTTGTTTCGGCTCGTGACGGTTTGTCACGAACTCGTTACTCTTCTTATTCTTTTTTAGCCCTCATTCATTATACTTCGCCAAAATTTCCGACGCGACGTCCCCTCTCGGTATTCTGCGGTCCATGGCGGCGCGCTCGATAAATTTGTGAGCGTTGTCCTCGCTCATTCCTTCAAAGCGAATGAGCGCGCTTTTGGCGCGTTCTATGAGACGGGTTTCGGAGATTTTGCGCTGTAGCTTTTCGTTCTCCTTACGCGCCGCCGTCATTCTGTAAAAGACCGCGCGCATAAGTCTAACGGTTTCGCCTAAGGATATTTGGAGGGGCTTTTCGACAACGAACACCCCCGCTCGCTCTGCTTTTTCCGCGGTTGACGAAAAGAGGTCGGATTTGACGATGAGGAGTACCCCCGCGTCCGTGCGTTCCGCGGCGTTCGTCGCAAGCTCCGCGCCGAATTCGTCCGAAAGAGGCGCGTTGACCACCACCAAATTGAAATTTTTTTCAAGGAGAACCCGCCGCGCCTTTGAAGCGTAGCTCACCGCAGTCACCTCGAACCCTTGGGTCTTGAAGTAACCGCCTAATTTCTCCGTATCTTTTTCAATCGACGAAACGAGAAGTACTGATTCCAATGCTTTTCCTTTTTTTTATTTAAGTAATAGCTTTTTTAAGTTGAAAGTTGAAAGTCGAAAGTTGAAAGTTGAAAAGTGAGGATTATAATAGATGCAACAGCCCGATGTCATTCTGAGCTTGCTCAGAATGACTCCGACTTTTTTAATGCAATCCTTAATTTTCAACTTTCAACTTTCAACTTTCAACTCAATTCTCCCACTTTTTGACTTCTATATATTTCCTAAACACCTTTTCGGGTATCACGCGTCCGATAAACTCGCTCTTTTCGGCAAGCGCGATAGCCTCCTCGATAGACGCGGGGAGTTTTTTTGCGTCCTTTTGACCGCTTAACGCCGCGTCGTACGGCGGTATGATTTCGGTCTTTTGCTCTATCCCGTCTAAGCCCGCGTTTAGGACGAGTGCAAACGCCAGATAGGTGTTGCAAACCGGATCGGGCGAACGAAGTACCATGTGGCAAAAATCCTTTTCGTTATTGATCCTTATCAAGCGGCTCCTGTTTCGGTACGACCACGAAACATGAAGCGGCGCGGTAAATTTTCCAAGACGGTTGTATGAAGACTTGACCGAATTTAAAAACAACGATATTTCCGATATTCTCTCAAGAACACCCGCGATAAAATGCTTTGCGGTCGGGTTTAATTCGCCCGCGGAATTTAAGCGGAAGATATTTTCTCCGCCGCGTATAAGGGTGATATTTGTATGCATACCGTTTCCGCTCATGTTCGCGCTGTCCGACGGGCGCGGGTCAAAGTTTGCGGACGCGCCGTGACGCGCGGCAATCGACGCAACCACCCAACGAAATGTCATAAAATTGTCCGCCGTGGTCAAAACGTCCGAATATTTAAAGTCGATTTCGTTTTGACCGGGGCTATGCTCGTGGTAGGAGCTTTCGGGATAAATGCCCATTTTGTCTAAGGTGAGGCAAATTTCGCGGCGAATATCCTCGCCCTTGTCGAGTGGGGATATGTCAAAGTAGCCCGCATTATCTATCGGGCGGCTCGTCGGACGTCCGTCCGCGTCGTTTTCAAAGAGATAAAACTCGCAATTTACGCCCATGTTGCATTCAAAACCCATGCGTCGGGCGCGTTCCTTTACCTTTTTGAGAATGTGGCGGCTGCTCCCCTCAAAATCCGAACCGTCGGCTTTTTTGATATCCGAAATAAAGCGTATCACGGTGTCGTTATACGACCGCCACGGGACAAGCGAAAAGGTAGATATATCGGGTCTCAAAAAAAGATCGGCTTTTTCGATATCCAAAAAGCCGTTGATTTCCGCCGTATCAAACGGGATTCCCTCCTCAAGCGCACGCGGAAACATGCTCGGCATAATCGAGATATTTTTTTGCACCCCGAAGATGTCGCAAAACCCTAAGCGAATAAATTTTACGTCGTTGGAATGAATAAACTCATACAAGGACGCTTCCGTAAATTCCATACTGACTCCTTTTTTGTCCGAAATCTTTCTTTTTATTTCCTATTCTTTTTAAACAGTTCGGCTTTTTCCTTTATGTTTTTTGCATGAGGGATAGCGAGAGCGGTATCCGAACCGCCCGATAATCTTGCAAGCTCGGCTACCGTATCGTTTTCGTCAAGCAACGCGATACTCGTCAAGGTCTTTCCCTCTGCCGACCGCTTGCTTATCAAAAAATGTCTGTCGGCGTACGATGCAAGCTGAGGGAGATGCGTCACCGCTAAAACCTGCCGCTTTTGCGCAATGAGGGATAGCTTTTGCGCGACTACCTCCGCGACCTTGCCGCTGATACCCGTATCTATCTCGTCAAAAATCATCGTGTCGATATTGTCCGCGTCGGAAATGATACTTTTGAGCGCAAGCATAAAGCGAGACATTTCCCCGCCCGAAATAATCTTTGCAAGAGGTCTTAGCGGTTCGCCCTCGTTAGGCGAAATGAGAAACTCTATCCTATCATAGCCGTCTTGCCGCATGTTTTTTTCGATATCGACCTCAAAAAACTCGACGCGGAAGCTCGTCCCCGCCATACTTAGGTCGTTTAACTCGCGCCGAATGTCCTTTTCAAATTTTTCGGCGGTCTTTTTACGGAACGCGGAAAGTCTGTTCGCCGCCTCCGCATATTTCAAAAACAGCTCTTCCTTTTCTTTACGCAATTTACTTAAAATGTTTTCGCTGTCCTTTAAACCGTCGTATTCCGCATTGATTTTTTCAAAATACGCCCGAACCGCCTCTAACGTCTGTCCGTACTTCTTTTTGACGAGTTTTATTTCGTCCAAACGGCTCTCGACCCCGTCGGCGTACCGCTCGTCGTAGTTTAGCCCCTCAAGGCACGCCTTTGTATCACAAACGATATCCTTTAGTACGGACTTCACGTCGGACAGCCGCTCCGAAAGCTCGGATACGTCCTTGTCATACTCCGCAATAGAGAGCACACTCGCCAGCGCGGAGGCTACAAGCGACGACGCGCCTATCTCGTCTCCGTCCAACGCGTCGTAAGCCTCCGACAGCGCGGAGGTCAATTTTCCGACGTTATGAATGCGCGCACGCTCCTCGCGAAGCCGCTCCTCTTCGCCGTCTTTTATCGCGGCGCGGTTTATCTCGTCGATTTGAAATTCCAAAATATCTAAGCGTTGTTCGCGGTATTGCGCGTCCCCGAAAGCGTCTAAACGCTCCGTGACGCCCTTATAAGCCTCATAAAGGGCTTTTACCCCGTTTTTGAGGGTGAGGATATCCGCGTTTAACCCGTCCGTCACGACTATATGTCTTGAGGGCTTTAAGATGGATTGGTGTTCGTTTTGTCCATAAATGTCCGCAAGGAGCGACGCAAGATTTTTGAGCGCGGCAAGGGTGACAAGGCGTCCGTTTATTCTGCATTCGTTGCGGTTGTCCGCGGTCATGACGCGGCGAAGCAAAATCTCGCTCTCGTCCCCCTCGATGCCGTATTCCTCAAAAAACGTCCTCACTCCCTCGTTCCCTTCTATGCCAAACGCCGCCTCTACGGAGGCTTGCGTTTCGCCGTAACGTATCAACGTCTTGTCCGAACGTCCTCCGAGGATAAAGGCGATAGAATCGATGAGAATGGATTTGCCCGCGCCCGTTTCGCCGCTAAGGACGTTTAGTCCCGCGGAAAACTCGACGGTCAAATCTTTTATGAGCGCAATATTTTGAATATGTAACGAGTATAGCATAGTATAAATCCTAATTTATATACGAATTAAAGCGTTCTATGACGTGATCGACCTTTGACTTGTCCTTGACCACGACAAAAATCGTGTCGTCCCCCGCGACCGTACCGAGGATAGCGGGTTCTTTTAAGGTATCGACAAGCGCGGCGGCTGAGCTTGCCGAACCGCTGATGGTCTTGATGACGATTATGTTTTCCGCAGAATCGACGCTCACCACCGCCCCTTTAAAGAGATCTATACGGCGCGAAGAGAGCTTCGGGGTCTGTATGCTCTGAAAATACTTGTACGCACCGCCGTCAGACGCGGTCTTTACGAGTCCAAGCTCCTTTATGTCGCGTGAAACCGTCGCTTGCGTCACGTCAAAACCCGCCGTGCATAAAAGCGCGGTCAATTCGTCTTGCGTTTCTACCGCTCCGTTGGATATCAATTCTAATATCTTTGCTTGTCTTTTTGATTTTGGCATAATACTCACTTTTTTATTTGTTGAATTTTTTTAACACCGTGTCATAAAAATCATAGGTTTTCAGTCTGATAAATTTCGCCGTGACCGACGACCTTTTAATCGTCAAAATCTCGTCGGGTTCGAGTTCGGCTTTTGCCTTTCCGTCCACCGATATTTTAAGATAATACTCTTTTTTTAGGCTCTCCACCCTCACCGTATGGTTGTCGCCGACGACAAAGGGACGGCAATGGAGGGAATGCGGATTGAGCGGATTGATGATAAAGGCTTTTACGTCGGGAGCTAAGATCGGACCTCCCGCCGCAAGCGAGTATGCCGTCGAACCCGTCGGAGTACTGACCAAAACCCCGTCCGCGTAATATTCGTCCAAAACCGAACCGTCCACCGACAATCTGACGTAAGCCATTCGCCCCTCGCGCTCCTTGACGACAATCTCGTTTAAGGCAAGGTGCTTGACGCCTCCCGCTTCCGCTTCTATCAACGCACGCGTTTCTATCTGATACGCTCCCGCCTTGAGGGCTTTTAAGAGAACTTCCAAGCCGTTTTCGTCGGTTTCGGTCAAAAAACCGAGGTTGCCCATATTGACGCCCACGATAGGCGTCCCCTCGCGGGCGGCATGCTTTGCCACGCTTATAAGCGTACCGTCACCGCCGAACGCGACGATTAGATCGGTCTTTTTGGACAAATTCTCTTTGGTCGCCGCCGCGCCGCCAAGCTCTACGCTCGAATCCGCGGTAAAATACTCGATCCCGTCTTTTTGCAAAAGCGCGGCAAAACGCTTTGACACCTTTAATCCGACGTCTTTTTTTATGTTTGAATAAATTCCTATTACCATAGAGCCGTTCCTTTTTTTTATGCAGAATGCAGAATGCAAAATGCAGAATGCAGAATGCAGAATCGCGGATTAAAGTAGGTGTTATGCGGAATGAAAAGCATGTGTCATTCTGAGCGGAGCGAAGAATCTAAAACGATTTCTCCGAATCACATCTCTAATTATCCGCAATTCTGCATTCTGCATTTTGCATTCTGCATTAAATAAAGTTTTAGATTCTTCACAAGCTCGGAATTACGCTTTTTGTGTGATCAAAGCCGCACATACCATTTTCTTTTATCCAAAAACCATGTCAGCAGACAAATAAACGCCGTCGATGCAACCATAATAGCTATCGAGACGGTCAAGGACTTGCTCAAAGAATTCAGTCCCTCGCTGCTATAGTACTGCTGAATTCTAAAATTTATATTGAGCATTATCGAAAAGAACACATAGACAAGAAAGGTGTTTTTTCCGAGAGACGCAATGAACGGAATATCCTTTTGTGTGACGTTATGCAACCCGTACATGATAAAAATACACGCGCCGCCGAACGCGACCGCGACGATAATATACCCTATCGAAAAGGTCGGGAGATTTATCACAAACGGATTTTTTAGATATTGAGCGACATATGCCGGCACCTCACTCGCGCTCGTCCCCTCGGCGGGCGATACAAACGGCTGAATGACATACGTCATCAAGACGCAGAGTACCGCAAGCGCAAAAATGATGAGATAGACCTTGACATATCTTTTAAAGTTTTTAAAGATCAATTCGGTCAGCATACTGTACGCCAAAATTATCGCGCCGAAACTGAAAAAGGAATCCAACCGCCCCCACGACGGTACGATAACGGTTACGCCCGCGTAGAGATACCGTATCAATTCGGGGAAAATCATTTCGGCTAAATACGGAATGACCGCAAGTGCGCCGATCGCAATAAGTCTGTACTTCGGCTTTAAATGCAAAAACAACGCCGCCGCAATCATTCCCATACCGAGAGAGGAATAAAGTCCCCATGTCGGAAACCCAAGCGCGGCGGTATAATTCCCGCTCGCCAGCAAATAAATCTCGTTGACGATAACTTCAAACGCGACAAACGCCGCGCCCCGCTTTAAAAGATGCGCCCGCGCCGATTTTTTGCCGTGGGTCTTTGCACGCTTTTTAAACGAAAGCTCCAAAGTCAGCCCCAATGTAAAAAGGATAGCGGGCGTGAATAGGTCACAAAATAAAAGCCCCGGAGTAAGGCTGTGCGAATTCCAAAAGGCGGGCAAATATCCGCTCGCAAGCCCCAACCCGAACACCATCAATAGGATAAGCATTATCCCCCGCGCATTGTCGATAATCGGGATTCTGCCCGACTCGTCATAGCGAAGCCTACTCCCCGTGTCGGTCGCCGCACTAAACTCCGTGCTCTCGCCGCCCTCCGCCGCACTCAAAATCGGCTCGACGGAAACCGCCGCGCTTTCTTTCGTAATAGGCTCCGCGTCGTTTGCTCTTTTGTTTTGATACTTGTGTTTAGCCATAATAATACCCGTATAATTTTTCAGCGGACATTTATGCCCGCCGATTTTTGAAGTTGAAAATTGAGAATTGAAAGTTGAAAAGCGAGGATTTTAAGCAAGTGTCTTTTTGTAGGGGACGACGCCATCATCGTCCCACAATCTGATATTACACAGACTTCTTTATAAGGATACGGGACGATGAGGGCATCGTCCCCTACAAGAGGATTACCTACTTCTTTCCGAGCGAAGCGACACCTTAACTTTCAATTTTCAACTTTCCGTTTTCAACTTACTAAAGTGCTTTCTCCGCTCTCGCTCGCCACTACTCTCACGACGTTCTTTGATTCTTCCAATTCGTCTTTTAGCAGTACGACGGTGTAAGCGTAGCTTTCTCCGATCTTCTTCGTTATCTTTTTAATCTCCGCGGAATAAGCGTCCGCGGCAAATTCAAATCCGTCGATAAAGAGGATTTCGGTCGCGTTTTTACCTATCAATCTTGCGGTTGACGCGGCAATCGCCGTACCGATAGTCAAGCGTTCCGACTCGTCAAGAGTATTGAGAGTACGGTATTTATCGCCAAATAGCTTGTCCTTTACGCGGATTCCGTCCGCAAAGCTTAGGCTGTAGCGTCCGTTTGAGATAGCCGCGACGTCCGCGTCGGCGGCTTTTAGGATCGCTTCCGCATTTAGCGACGCGACATAATCGGAGTAAACTCCCGTATTCGCAACCGTCTGGAGCTTCTCCGCGGTCTCAAGCTCGCGCTCTACTGTCTCCACCTCTTCGCCGAATTCACGGTTAAAGGTCAGCTGTTTGATACGGTCGGTTTCGCAATCGATACGAATGATCTCCTTTTCAAGCTCTGCAATCTCGTTTTCAAGTCCGCCGTATTCGCTCGCGAGTTCGGACGGGTCGCCCTTTTCCTCTTCGGTGTTGTCGATCACGGACGCAAGCTCGTCGCGCTCCTCGGAAAATGCTTTCACCCTTATCCGATATTCGTTCAGCTTAGATATGCTCTCCTCTTGGACAAAATATCCGATAACATAGCTCTCTAATTCCTCCGCGCTCGTATACGGCGCGCCGTCTATCGGTCGGATGTAATCCTTTTGGAGATTTTCAATTTGTTTTTGATTTGCCGCGCTCTGTGAGGTCACGCCGGCAAGTTCTACCTCTTTTACGTTTTTACGCTCCGCAATCGCCGTGTATTTCTTTTGTAAGGTTTCGATCTCGACGCATTTTTCGTTGGACTTCTCCTCGGTCTTGAGGACGTCGGTAATCACGCTGCCGTATTTTCCCGTGACCGCGCTCAAAATAAACTCCGAATAAGAAACCGCCCCGCCCGAATGCTGACCGGGCTTTGACTTGGAAAGAATGAGGATTTCGAGGTTGTCGCATTCCGTGACCAACTTCTCCAATTCTTTTTTGGTTTGGGCTTTCTTTTCGTATTCTTTTTGAACCGCCGCACGGTCTACCGCCATTTTTTCCAAACGGTCGAGTATCTTTGCGGGGTCTTCGTATTCGCTCAAGGAATTGTAGGTAGCATAGCGGACTAACTCGCGCTCGTACCGCGTACTGACCCCCGCTATAGCGTATTTTCTCTCGTTGTACTGTTCGGAATAGATAGCGATTTCTCTGTCCGCATTTTGTGCTTCCGCTTCCGCGTCGCGTATGCGGTCTTTTAAATCGTTTGTTTCGACCAAAATCGCGCCCGCTCTGTCATAAATCACTTTGAGCTGCTCGTATCTTTCCTTTTGGCGCAAAAACGCCTCGTAGAGGAGCTGAACGGATTCGTATCCTTCTTCCTTTAAAATGTCGTTGATACAATCGATATAAAAGTTTTCGTCGCGGTCGAGATCTTGATTCAAGCGTTTCATGTGCAGTACGTTCGCGTTTAGACCCGCGATAACCGCGATGACGTTCGCAAGAATTTCCTCGGCTTTTGTCCTATCGTCGCGGAGCTTCGTTATTTCCATATCCATAGGGACGATAGAAATCGGGGTCTTGGGTTGTTTCACCGTCAAGACGTTTCCGCATACGGGACAAAATTCACCGACGCGCACGCTGTTGGATATCCCCACATAGTAGTTTGCGTTCGCGACCTTTTCGCGCTCGCGCTGTGAGACCTCCGTCTTTGCGTTTACGTTATAGAGATTGCGCTCCGCGTTTAGCTTTGTCGCCTCCGCACGGTCAAGCTCTAAGGTGTCCTTTTCTATCTCGCCGTTATTTATCTGTTTTTTCTTGGTCAATTGTTTGATATTGTCGTTGTAGGTATCTATCTTGCCGACTTGATGAGCCAAACGGTTGTAGTTTCCGTATTCTCTCGTAAAGACGGTATAGATGTCGCCGTCGCCGATCAACTTCGCTTTTTCTTGCTCTAAAGCGTTTAATTGATTTTTGAGTTCGATCAAGCGCGCCGTCGCCTCTTCTCTGATCCGCGTCGCACGGTTGA
>JAITOQ010000184.1 GCA_031289865.1 Clostridiales bacterium | reverse complement strand
ATACTGCGGCTGCGGCAGCAACCACCGCATTTACAACGGTACTAACCGCTTTTGCGACAAGAGCTTTCAACGCGCTGAAAAGCCCGACCTCGTCTAAAAGCCCCGCCTCATACATATCGGATAGCCACACAAACTCGCCGTCTATCACAAACATAACGTCGAGGACGCCGTCGGCATTGTATACGACTAATCCGGGGATAGTCTCAAGGACGGGGATTTCGTCAAGCCCCTCGATTATAACCGTCATGAGCATGGTGTCTTCACTTGCTATGTAGTCAATCTCATAACGAACGGTAACCGTTTCTTCGTTTTCGTTGATCCCGACAAGGTCAAGCTCGTCAAAAATTGACATGCCGAAGTTTTTCTTTGCGACTAATTTAAGACCGCTTTCATCGACAACTAAGTTATGTTCGTCAAAGTCGTCTAAAAGACCTTGATAATCAAACCCGCTTCCTTGTAATGCTACAGTACGGGTTTCGGGTGTAACAGCCGAGCCTCTTAAAAGAGCCGTGCTTAAAAAGCCACCCGCAGTTACAATGACTAAAACCAAAGCAACAAAGCTCAACAAAGAGCGTTTGCGCTTTAATAGTGTCAGTTTTAATAGAGTCATGATATTTACCTCCAAGTTTTTGCGTTAAATTTGCGCTGTGCATAAATACTGCACAAAAACATGCTCACTTGTGTCCATTGTACACCCATATTTTTCCTTTGTCAAGCGTTTTTTGAAAAAAAATAAAAAAGTTTTTGAAAAACAAAAGAATTTTGAAAAAAAATAAAAAGGAATTCATTCTCGTTTTTTATACCGTTAGTCTTTTCAACTCAATAATATCTCTTCAAAAGCTCCGCGGTTTTTTTTCTAAGGACGGCGAGGTGCATAAAGAGCGTTATTCCGAACGAAAACGCAAGGCAAAGCCCGACTCCGAGCCCTATCGCGCCGAGGATAATCTTAGGCGTGAGCGACACGGAAATCCACAAATACACGGAAAACATATAGCTCACCAATTTAAACGCTCCGAGCGCGAGCCAAAACGAAAAGAAGCCCGATAACAATAGGACAAAAAACAACTCCGCAAAGACCATTGCCGACAAAGCCGCCGAGTGAACTCCTTGCGCCTTCATTATCCCGAAGTATTCGGAATTTTTGCGGAACAGATAGTATTGATTGTTTATCGTATTGAGCAAAAACACTATGCTCAAAATCACGCACACCATCGACAAAAAGCTGTTGCAAAAGGTCTGCTGTCCCGTAAAAAATTTGATATTGCTCAAATACTCTTCGCCGATATATTCCACGGTATCCTCTGAAAACATACCCTCTAAGGCATGCAAAATCTTTTCCGCATCCTTAAAGTGGAGCAGACTTACCTCGTTTACGATGTCGCCCCCTTGACCGTCCATTTTTACGATACAATAGTCCTCAAACGCACTCGAAATATTTGAATTTATGACCCCGACAAGGGTCACCTCTATCGTATTATAATATTCGTAGCTTTCGTAGCTTCCGTACCTTAAGTTCACGGTCTTACCGAGCCAATCATTGTAATCGATATCGATCGCCCGAAACAGCTCTTCGCTCGCTATAAATTCGTTTTCGTTTTCGACATCGCGCCCCGCGACAATCACATTTTCGCCGCGCTTGTATTTCAATTCCGACCAAAAATTCGGCGAAATACTCGCGCCGTCCGACGAAACCGCCGTCAAATAATATTCCATATTGAAGTCAAGCGGAATCTCAATCGGAAATCCCATAACGACTAAAGCTAACTCCACAAACCAAATGCGCTTTTTTTGAATGACCGCGCTCACCTCCGGCATTCCCCGTATCGTATCTAATTGCGTTGCGGAAATCTCCTCTTTTATCAGAATACGGTTGTATCCGGCATTTTCGTTCAAAAAAGAATCAAATTCGTCGGAAAGACCGCCCGAATAAAACCAAACGCTAAAAATCACCGTAAAAATCAATAAAAAATTGAACAGCACCCTAAGGTAGGATTTCCGCTTTTTACCTATGTTGTAGAGCGCGAAGCCGAACAAATCCGATTTTTTCATTGCTCATCCCTCATAAAGTCCAAAATACGTACTCCCGACACTTTCTTTTTAAACCGAATGAAACGCACCGCCAAAATTGCCGCGCCGATAAAAAACGGACAGACAAGCGTATACCACTTGATATCGATGACAAAATTGAATCCGAAAAGCGCGGAGGCAATGTTTTCGTAATACAGCTTCATCACAAAGCTAAGTACGACCGCTATCGTATATGCGAGGACAAAAGAAATAGTCACAAAGCTAAAATACAACCCCGCCACCACAGAGGTTTCCGCGCCTAACAGCTTTAGCTTCGCTATAAATTGATGTCGGTAATACAAAATAATCGAGAGAATATTGTTGAGTATCATAAACGCGGCAAAAACCACCATAGCGGACAATACTATCAAAAGATATCTTGCGGAGATCATCAAGCCCATTTCGGCAAACATAGTCCCGCCTAATTCAAAGCCAATAGAGCGCAGCTTTGGGTACACATTTATCATCTTCTCCGCATTGTCGGCTTCCAAATAATACCATATATCGTTTCCCGCCCTACTGACACAAGCTTGATAAGACATGACAAACGCGGGTATTCCCTCTCTGCTTTCGTATATCCCTTTGACCGCATATTGCGTTGATCCGCTCCATATAGTAAGCGTATCCCCGACCCTGATTCCCAAACATTCCGCGACGGTGTCTCTCAAAAAAATGTTAAAATATCCGTCGGGTTTTCCGTTGTCCTCCGTGCTCCACAGAGTTCCTTTCACGACACGGACTCCTTGAAAGACTCTCGGTAAGGTTTCTTTAAAAATGTAAGCGCGACCGGAAAGTATCTCCGTTGATGCGCCGTAGGTTTCATATATCGCATCCCTATAGTGCAGTGTAGTGGAGTAAGTTATAAACGGTGCCGTTACATAGGATTGCCCCGCAACCGCACTACCTTTAAAAAACATTTTCTCATCATCGGGATACACATTAAAATCAAAACCGTTATCTACTCCTTGATTCAAAAAAGTCGCGTAATTAGGCACTAAATTGACCGAAAAGCTAAATACGCCTATCGCCGCGGACAGCACCAAACCGCAGATAACCAAAAACAATAGGCTCTGCTTGACTATACTTTTAAATTCCGCTCCCGCGAGGTCAAGGATTTTTGATATCATTCACCACCGCCCCGTCGGAAAGCCTGATTACGCGTCCGGCATATTTTGTATGCGTGAGATTGTGGGTCACCATGATGATCGTCTTGCCTTTTTTATGTAGGTCGCGCAGTAAATCCAACACAATCTTAGAATTTTTTGAATCAAGGTTTCCGCAAGGCTCGTCGGCAAGAATGATTTCGGGGTCGCATGTAAGAGCGCGTGCAATAGCGACGCGCTGTTTTTCGCCGCCGCTCAAAACCGCCGCCGTCAGCCTAAGTTTGGTCTCCATTCCGACCGAATTTAAAGCGTTTTTTATGATATCTGTCCGCTCTTTTTTAGGCACACCCTTGATTATCAATGGGATTTCAAGATTTTTGTACACCGAATAGCCCGATTCCAAATAAAACGCTTGAAAAACAAAGCCGAACTTCCCGTTTCGGAGCTTTGATTTTTCTTTTTCGCTCATTTTGACCGTCGAAACTCCGTCGATCAAAATATCTCCCTCTGTCGGCTCGTCGATCTGTCCGATAAGGTTTAAAAGCGTGGATTTTCCGCTCCCCGAATCCCCGACGAGTGCGGTAAACTCGCCCTTTTCAATCTTTAAATTGATCTCCGACAGTGCGCGAAACGCGCCGAAATTCTTTGAAAGATCCTCTATTTCTATCATTGGTGTATCTCCGTTAGAGTATTATAGCATACTTTACGGCGAGTTACAATAGCTTTTAAGTTTAAAGTTGAAAATTGAGAGTTGAAAATTGCGGAATAAAAAAATAATTTTCAACTTTCCACTCTCAACTTTTTTGAATAACCGTCACGCTCCTCCAAACCGACGGACGGCGGTTTTTCATATAGCGGACGTCTTTTTTGAGTGAGTTTTCGACGACGGCGACGGCTTTGTCGTCTATAATGTTGCGGCTCCCGCGAAGACCGTACTCGACGGTCGCGTCCTTAAATACCGCGGCGATATTCAAGCCGCAAAAAATCGCCGACGCTTTTAATACCGCGTCCGCGCTCTTTTGAAATTCAAGCTCCGTGAGATAAATCAACCTATCCGCGCCCGCCTCCGTGAGCGCAAGCGCGCATTCGGGAAAGAAAATATCCTCTCCGAGCAAAATCCCAAGCTTGCCGCAATCGGTTTCGTACAGCTTTAGGCTGTTTCCGAGGGTGAGTTCGGTACGCGTCTTGTGCGTTTGGTCGGAAACGCCGAGGATATTCCCCTTGTGGACGACAATCGCGGTACGGTAGCTTTTACCGAACAGCCGCGACACCGTCGCCGCAATCAATACGATCTTTTTTTCGCCCGACAACCTAACGTACCTCTTTAAATCCTCTGTCTTTCCGACAAATTCGGACATGTAGTTAAAATCGTCCGTCGTCCCGAACCCCGCAATCAGAATATCCCCCTCGCTAAGCTCCCCGAATCCGCCCTCTTCCATCAACCCTCTGTCCCTAACCGTCACAATATTCATGGAAACACCAAAAATCCCGTTTTAGATCTTTCCATTGTATGAATTTTTTTAACTTAAGGTGACTCGTTTAAAAAACAAGACAAGCAAAAAACCGCCACAATGTGACGGTTTCATGGCGTTCGTAATTGGATTCGAACCAACGGCCTGTCGCTTAGGAGGCGACCGCTCTATCCTACTGAGCTATACGAACAGATTTTTTTCCCCGAAAAAGGTTTTTTGCTAAACAATACTTCTCCATTAAAAAGGCAAAAGCGACCGATAAGGATTGCAATAACTATAGTTTTTGCTAAACAATATTTCGCAATGAAGGCGCAAACGTATTATTTCTAAAAAAAACACCCTAAAATACAATATTTTAGGGCGGCTTTTACGGGTTTTGGTGGGAACAACAGGGCTCGAACCTGTGACCCTCTGCTTGTAAGGCAGATGCTCTCCCAACTGAGCTATGCTCCCGAATATTGGTGACCCTACCGAGGTTCGAACTCGGGTTACCGCCGTGAAAGGGCGATGTCTTGACCACTTGACCATAGGGCCGAAAAAAATGGTAGCGGCGGTCAGATTCGAACCAACGACCTGTCGGGTATGAACCGACTGCTCTAACCGGCTAAGCTACGCCGCCATGAAAAAAAAGGAATTTGATTTGTCTTACGGCAGTTATCAAAGATGACGACTAAGCGGCATCTCGGAGCTGCGCCGAGATTAAGGATTTTAAAAGAGGGGGATTGCTTTACGGCGGTCAGCCGGCGAAACATTCTAAAAGAACGTACCGCCAAACAAACCGCCAAAAGCATTTTTAAAAAGGAGAATAAAGTGGTTGCGGGGATGGGATTTGAACCTCATGACCTCCGGGTTATGAGCCCGACGAGCTACCCCTGCTCTACCCCGCGACGTTTAGCCTTACTATTCTATATGAAAAAGCGCGGTTTGTCAAACGATTTTGACCTAAATCAAAAAAGTTATTTTTATTTCCCCGCATTTTTTCTTGAATTTGTTACAACGGCTTTTTATTCGCTATTTCGAATTCTTAAGTAAATCCAAAAGTCTTTTGTTTTCTTCGTATTGCAACGAATCGATTAGACCCGTTCCCAAATTGTCTTGACAAATCTCAAATGCGCGCTCTAAATTCTTCCGCGCCTCGTCTTTCTTTTTTAAATCAAGCTGAACCTCCGCTAAATTGTTCAACTGTAAAACTAAGCTGTCAGCATATACGGCTTTGTTTTTCTTTGCAAGTTCCTCCGCAATAGTCAATGCCTTTCGATAGTTCTTTTCCGCTTCATCGTATTGCTTGATATCTCTTTGTAAAACCGCAAGATTATTCAGCGTCGTTCCGACGTCCTCTATATACGCTTCCCGATTCTTTTCCGCTAAGCCTCTGCGGATACCTAACGCCTCGGTATAGTTCTTCTCCGCTTCATCGTATTTCCTTATATTTTTTTGTAAAGCCGCAAGATTATTCAGCGTCGTTCCGACATACTCTATATACGCTTCCCGATTCTTCTCCGCTAAGC
>JAITOQ010000171.1 GCA_031289865.1 Clostridiales bacterium | reverse complement strand
GTCACGCGTTCGAATCGCGTTAGCAGCTCCATAAAAACCACCATATACGGTGGTTTTTTACTTTGTGTACCACAATTTTTCTGTTTTTAGTTTTTACGAGTACACAAAAAAGTACACATTTCGGTTTGCCCTCTACCTTAGCCGCTTCGCAAGTACAGTACTCTGCGTGTCGTTTCGCTTGTTCTGTGCGAAGTTCCGAAGTCCCTTTTTGACGTTTTAAGTACACCGTTTTTTCCATTTTAGTACACGCTCCGTCTTTTTTGGTGCGCTTGCTCTGCCTTTTTAATACTCTGCTCCGTCTTTTTTTCGCAATATTTTCTCCTTAACGCAAAAAAGCCGCTTTCGAAATATCTCCCAAAAGCGGCTTTTTTATCTTACCTATTTAATATCAAAAAGGTTTTTCACTCTCCATCCGTGTTGTAGTCCCGTATGCGGAGCTGTGATTTGAGCCGACAAGTCTTATCCAATCTTTGGTTTCAATGTCGATTCCCGCGACACAATAGCCGTGATCTTTTATTGATTTTGTTAAAATACATACCTTTTTTACTATGTTAAAATTTCTCTTGCTTTTGATTTTTGATATAATAAAACGAGAACCGCTCTTTAAAGCGATACTCGTTATAAATTTTTGTTTTGGTTTTTTATCGGAATTAAGCCTTTTTCCTATACCCGATTTTTTTGTTATGCAGTCTGTAGCTTTCCTTTAACTTATCTTGAACGGAGACGAATAAATCGTATTGTTCAACACCGTTTTTAAAGTATAGTTCAATCAATCGCTTTTCTAATTCCTCATGCTTCTCTAAAGCAACGCCTTCCTTTTCGGAAAGAATATGTAGAACCTCAAAACCGCCGTCATATAATTCTTTGCCGCATAGGACGGCGCGGTGACAGCTTAGCGGGTCTTTTTCCGCGCACATTAAACAGAGGTTTTTTCCGTTTTGTACTACAACTCCGACCTCTCTGATCCCTCGTTGAAACTGCTCGCTCGTTGCGAATTTTTCAAAATCCAAATAGCCGTCGGTATAAAGTTCCTCGTTTTCCTGCCTCGCCCCGAATTCGATTTTAAAATTTTTATATTTAATTCCGCTTAAAGATAATGTCGCCGACAATACCTTTTCGTTATAGCTTTTAAAATACATGGAATACGGCATACTCCTGACATCTATTAAAATCGCTATGCCAAACCCTTTCAGCACCGACACAAAATCATCTATTTTAAAGCCCGAATATCCTATCGTATAAATTTGTCCGCTCATATAAGTATCCGACATCCCCTATCACTCACTTGTTTTCTGAAATACCAACAACTCGGTTTTAGCCTTTAATCATTTGCATTTTTGATAATTTCATACAGCAACTGCCCTTTTTGTGTGAGCCAATAGTTTTTGTCGCAGACGATGACGAGTTTCTTTTTTACGCGGCTGACGGCGGTATTTATGATGAGCTTGCCGTTACTGCGCCGATTGTTTGAATCGGTAAAATATTTGTCATAGGTGTCCGAAACGCTCAAAATTACCGTGTCAAATTCCCTACCTTGCGAGCCGTGAACGGTAAAAATATTCTCGTTTAAGTATCTGAAACACTGTTTGCGGATTGCCGCCGTTTGATTTTTGTACGGGCTCAATACCGCCGTACTCCCAAGCTCGGCAAGGTGGGTCTGTAGGTAATTTTTTACGGCGTTTACCTCGTCCGCATTCTCGCGCTTTCTTTCCGCAAGCGTTCGCCTCGGTACGTCGATTACCTCGATAACGATATTATTCTTGCCGCTGCTTTTCATCGGCGTTCCGTAAACCTTATCGGACAGCACGTCCAAAAGATTTTGCCCGAATCGATATGTCGTATCAAGATTTATTTTCGGCATAGAGTCGAATATCGGCGGCAAATTGCGGAAGTATTTGCCGTAAGCAATTTCAACTCCCTCCGTAAGTAATTCGGAAAGATAAAGCGCGGATTGAGCCCAAACGAATATCTCGTGATTTTCCTCCGATTCAATAAAATCATTGTCCGCTTCGCATACCGGCGGCGACTGAAAATGGTCGCCGAGAAATGTCACGGGCGTACCGCCGCTAAACAATGTCGCGGCTTTGGCAAGGTTACAATAACCCGCCTCATCCAAAAAAATGCGGTCGGCAAAAAGCTCTTTAGGCTCTCCGTCAATCGGCGCACAGTAGCCTATATAGCCGTCAACCGTCGCACCGATCACTTGCAAGCTTTCTATCCGCGCATCCGACACGTCGTTTTCTTGCTCGGCTATTTCGGAGTCAAGCCGCGCAAGCTCCGCCTCAATCTCACTAATTTCATCGTCCGCATATTCGGCGTATAGCTTACCCTTGTCGGCGTGGTCCTTCTCCAAACCTTTCAGTATAGCCTTAACGGCGGCGTATGCGCCGTCGCTTGAATTTTTGTCTAACTCTCTCTTGATTTCCTCGATAACGTTTCCATCCCGTTTAAACTGTTGAATCTCTCCGAGCCGTGCCTTTTGCTTTCTGATTTCAATCAATCTTTGAGACACGCCGCTTATTCCGCAAACCTCCGGAAACGCGTCGGCAAAGCCCTTGCTCGGCATACCCAAACGCAATATGTTTTTTCGGTCTATCCCGTACTTGTCAAAAAGCTCTATAACATATCGCAAAGCTTGCTCAATCGCGTTATTTGTAGGCGCAACGATAATGACCCTTTTGCCGTTCTTAAAACAATTTAACACGGCGTTCGCAAGTACGTATTTTGTCTTTCCCGTGCCGGGCGCGCCCCAAATATATGAGAACGACTCGGTGAGCGCGAATTCTACAGCCCTCATTTGCCCCTTAGAGCAACCGTTGTGGTTTTTGACATCAAGTATCGGGTCAGCTTTTATGGGCAATGCCGCATCGCGTTTTTTAAACCAGTCCTCCACGCGCTTGACCAAAAACTTTAAATCGATAACAATCTTTACATCGTCCGTGTCAAAATCTTCCAAGCCCTCAAGCTCGCCCTTCGCTTGCTTGTTGACAACTTGTATAAACAAATCCTTTTTAAGCTCGTCCCAAAAAATAATCTTAACGTGATTAGGTAAATAAATCTTATCCCGAACCATGATTTGCAGCATGTCGGTATTGCCCAACTTTTTTTCCGACCTAAGCCGATACAAAACCTTCTTCCCCGCACCGTCCGTCACCTTTTCCGCTTGCAATACATTAAACAAAATCAACCCCTTGCCCGTTTCTGCAAGGTAGTTAAAATATTTCTCGGACGCTCCGACTAATAATTTTTCAATATCACCCATTACAAATCCTTGTGTATAGTCTTTTATCTTTGATATTCATGCCTTAATTTAACAAACTTTATTACATTATTCCTCTGTTGCTTTTTTGGCATTAAGCTTGATAGGGTCAACAAAAACAGACTTGCTTAGCGACCGGTCAACGTTCTTAATTTTACCAATTTCTTTTCACTTAAATTTTCCCATTCTGTCGGCTTCCCTCACATAACCGTTAAACTCAATTTTTGTGCATAAAGTTCCTTGACGAGTTAAACGGACAGTCATACCTTCTTTCATTTGTCTATATATCCGACTATCCACGTTACATCTTAATTGCCTTTGACTATTTATGACGGTAAAATATAAATAATGACTGCTTGTATCGGTCTCTACTATATCTCGTGTATACCGCGTTCTCTTCTTTTCAAGAATCGCCGTATCCGTTTCAAGCGGCATATCTAATTGAGCTTTGTGATGTCTTAAACTTTTTAAAACGGCCGCTATACTTATGATGAAAACAAGCGCGAACAAAACTATAGACAATATCCACAAAGTCTGTAAACCGTCATTCGCCGTCAATAACATTTTCATCCTCCCAAAAAAGAAACGCTTCGCTACAATATTAAAATATACGAAGTGTTTCTTTTAAATCGTTTTATTGAAACAATTTCAATTTCGGGACTTCCCCACTAAAGTCCCATAGCTCCTGATCCCACGAGAAAAAGTCTACGGTTGACCAGTCCGATACTCCGAAAGCATTTAATGGTGTATCAGTATACCTAATACCGCAAATTTCATTAGGGATATCATACAGTTCTTTCTCAGATTCGGTACGATTGTCTACCTTTATAAAGTCATAATATACATTATCTAAATGTATATTGCCTAAACTTGATTGATCCCACCCTATCAGTATGCCTACACCGTACAAATCGTCGGGTTGCTTTTCACATTTTATCGAACCTATAAAAACACTGTTTTCAACCTTTCCGCCGCGTAGATTACCGACAAGTCCACCTACCATCATTGAGCCATTACCATTTAAGGTAATTTCGACGTCCACTAAACAATTTGATATAATGCCTTCATTCCATGGCGTTATTCCCCCCACCATAACGTAGCGTTTCTGTTTAAACACATAGTCTTGAACGACAATAGAACCGGTAATAATACAATTTTGTATCTTGCCGTAATTCGAAATAGCCAACACGGCATAATCATCGTTTGCCGTCCAGGATTCATTTCTCAAAACCGTTTCAACATCGATATCAACCGATAGATTTTTTATTTCTCCGTTTATATCAATTTTTCCGAAGAAACCGCTCGACATATCCCGTTCTACCTTTCCGACTTTTATACTATATCCATTGCCGTCAAATACCCCGTCAAACCGAGCAATATATCCTTCCCATTCGTAATCCTCAAAGGTAATATTACTTCGCAACTCAAAATATTTGTTTGTATAATATTCTTGTTCAACACCGTAACGCGGGGTCGTTTTATCTTTCAACAATAAAAGGTCATACTTCTCATTGATTTGATACGGATCGTCCTCCGTTCCGCTTCCGTAAAACTGCGTATGCGGCGGCGGCGGTTCTACCTCTACCGTCACTTCTATTTCCGCAACTATACTACTCCCCCTATACGGGCTTGCGTATACTTTCGTTGTACCTAAGCCGATTGTTGTAAACTCACCTAAGCCGTGACGATCTACGCCGCGAAGCTTTAAGACCGACTCGTCCTCTACGGTAAAATATATTTCTTTTTTTATCTCCTTATCCGCTATAACTTGCAACGTCCAATAACCGTCGGTTAAATACATCGTTATATTTTCTCCGCCGCTAAACCATAATTTCTTAATGTTTCCATTCGGCTTGAAAAGGTTGCAAGAAGATAAGATTACC
>JAITOQ010000120.1 GCA_031289865.1 Clostridiales bacterium | reverse complement strand
GCGAGGCGAGATATTTAAATAAGATATCGCGTG
This sequence comes from Clostridiales bacterium, assembly GCA_031289865.1. GTDB lineage: Bacteria > Bacillota > Clostridia > Christensenellales > JAISNN01 > JAISNN01. Next base: position 4,099 of record JAITOQ010000120.1, on the reverse strand, counting down.
CGAAGTGATAAAACACGAGAACCGCAACTCCCAAAATCAGTTTAATCCACGGACTTTTTGAGATGCGCGGGTGTAAAAACGGGATAGCGAGGAGCGCCGTAAACCCTATACTCGGTACGGTGTTCCACAAGTCGGGAGGGGGCGCAAAACCGCCCGCCGCGACTTGTAGCCCCAAAAACACACCCAAAAAAGCCATGTTTCGGATAAACACTTGTTTGTAGGCGGCACGTCCTATCTTCTCGTATTTCCGTAAAAACGAGGAAAATAGGACGAACCCCATGACAAAGTAAAAGAATATAGGTCCTAAATCGAGGGGATTAAAGCCCCACGACGGTATCATTATCGGGTTCGAGTGTTTAAGCCAAATAGGCGTGTCAAACTCGGGAACGGAATCCATATGTATGATGATGTGCGACATCATATACAACAGAACGACTATTCCCTTAAAATTATCGATCAGGACGTTTCGCACGCTTATTTTTTCTAAGCGCAAATCATTTTGTTTCATATCAATCCTTATTTTATTGCGAATTATAAGTTAAAACTATGTTTTGAAAACAAAATTTATTGAAACCTTTGTTTTCATTCTTTGCTTTCCTCTCGATCATAACTTAAATAGCGTTTTCTTTTTGGAAAGCAATGCCGCAAGCCCAAAATACAAGCCGATTACAACTATCGCTTCGATGATTGCGACCGCAACTCCCGCTTTTGGAAGCAAACCGATGAATGCGATAATCAACAGCGTCACAAGCATAAACAACAAAAGATTTCTCCCTATCGTCGCTACAAGCGGAATGGCTTTTCCTTTTAGTACGTACACGTTAAATAGTTTGAAGACAAAAAAGATGAGGTTAAACTTTGACAACGCCCCTATCATGTACGGTATGTCGAGTAGCTGATAATGCGGCGTAAACACCTTTGTACAGAGTATTCCGACGAGGTATAGTACCGCCGTCGCGACCGCATAATACCACAGCTTTTTCTTTGCAAGATCGGCAATTCCCGCGACGAGCAGTATCACGCCCACAAAGCCGAAACTCGCCGCCATTCCCCCGCCGCTGCCGCCGTAAAAGTCCACGCTGAATAAATTTCCGTCGGTCAACGCTTGCTGACTGCCCGCGCTTAATGGCGGCGCGAGAAATTTAAACAGAATATCATGCGCAAAAAAGTAGAAAGCAAAGACCAAAGCCGCCGCGGCAAACTTTGCCCAAGTGTGTTTTGAAATGAACGGGTGCAAAAACGGTATCAACAACACTCCCGTAAAGCCTATTCCCGTGATATAATCCCATTGAGTAGGACTCCCGCCGAGCGCGTTCGCTTGTATGTAAAACAGACAAAGCATGATACCGACAAGCGCGATATTCTTTAAAAAATAATTTTTGTACGCGGCTTTTCCCTCGACTGCGCGACGCTTTTCAAAGGCGGCGTATACGACGAACCCGATCAAAAAGTAAAATGCAATCGGACCTAAATCCAACCAATTAAAGCCCCACCATTTAAAAAATACGGGGTTTGAATGATAAAACAGCCATTCCGGCAAGGCAAAACTTTTGTTGATGTTTCGCATCGTGTGTATAAAGACAAAAATTAGGACTAAAATCCCCTTTATATTGTCAATGGTGACGTCACGACCTTTGATTTTTTCCAAACGCAATGACGTTTCGGGTTTGCTCTTTTGTCCCCGCTTTGTTTTTTTCAAGCCTTCTGCTTGCTCTGCCATGTCTTTGTCCCTCCTGTTTTTGACGCATTTCGCGTCTATTATTTTTTATATCTACAGTCTAATATTAGACTGTGAATATATTATTAATTGTTGTTTCAACTCCGCGCTAAGTCGCTCTTTTTTTGCTCTTTTCCGCGAAACCTTCCTCTATAGGAAACCCTTATCTTCGGTCGGTTTCGCGAAAAATATCTAAAAAATAGCCGTCTTATCGCTGTAGAATACCTCGTGCGTAGTTTAATATGCGTTCTCTCCATATTAAAAGAGAGAAAAACAAATAGAGAAAACAATCGATTTTAAATAAAAAAAAGCCACCGTAAGTCCTAAAGACCTACGATAGCTTATACGCCGTGTTTATGAAATTTTTGACACGCAAAACGCGCCCCTATTAAGTGGCTTCCACGCTCTCCGAGAAGGTAAATAGTACCCCCCCCCCCAACTATACACATTACATTACGTTTCATCAGATGGTTCCCTATGTCGGTGGCTTTTTACTCTTACAGTATATCATAATGTAAAAGCTTTGTAAATACAATTTTTAAAAGTTTTCGGATTTTTTTTGTTTCGGTTAAAATAAATCAGAATGGCTGCCCGTTCGGGTCAAGACTAAAATCAGTTCTTCTTCCTCGACTTTGTATATTAAAAGCCAATCGGCTTCGATGTGGCATTCGCGGCAATCAACGTAGTTGCCCGTAAGCGCGTGGTCGCGGTACTTTGACGGAAGAGACTCATGCATAGCAAGAATCTCGATAACATCATACATTTTATCGAGATTTTTGCCTTGCCGCTTCATTTTGTCCGCGTCTTTTTTAAATTTGGTTGTCAGCCTTACCCCTAAATTCATTCCTCTATTGCCCTCCTCAAGGAATCCATGTCGGTATAAGTTGCGGCATTTTTGTCCTTTGCCACGCGGCGCGCCTCTTCTATCGCCGCAAGCGTTTCGGAATTGTAGTTCGGTATCCTAAGCTCAAACGGCAACCCGCCGTTTAACTCCACTTGCTTAAAAAATAGGTTCACCGCATCGGACGTGGTCAACCCGATTTGCATCAAGATACCCTCAACATTCGCCTTTAAGATGGGATCAAGCCTCGCATGTATTACGTCAGATTTAGCCATAATTTTTACCTCCTATATTATTGTATGCTTAATTGTATCACAAATTATACGTATTGTCAAGAATATTCCGATATTTGTGTCACATTCCGTCACGCTTTCCGTCACGCTTTCCGTCACGCTTCAAACTGTAGATTATAATACCTCGCGTACAACCCGCCGTTTTTTAACAACTCCTCGTGCGTTCCGCTCTCCTTGATTTCGCCGCCGTCTACCACAAAGATTTTGTCCGCGTTTTTTACGGTGGATAATCGGTGCGCGATAACTATCGTCGTCCTATCACGCGACAACTCGTCAAGCGCGATTTTTATACGTCGTTCGCTCTCGTTATCGAGCGCGGAGGTCGCTTCGTCCAAAATCAAGATAGGAGGATTTTTAAGGAATACGCGTGCTATCGAAACACGCTGTTTTTGCCCGCCCGAAAGACGCGTGCCGCGCTCTCCGAGATAGGTGTCGTAGCCGTTAGGGAGTGAGACAATAAACTCACTGAGATCCGCCCGCCGCGCCGCCTCGATAACCTCCGCTTCGGTCGCGCCGTCCTTGCCGTAGGCAATGTTTTCGCGTATAGTACCGCTAAAAATATACACGTCTTGTTGAACCACTCCGATTGCTTCGCGGAGGGATTTTAGTGTGAACTCCTTGACGTTTACTCCGTCTATCAAAATCTCCCCTTCTCCGACGTCGTAAAAGCGCGGCAAAAGCGAACAGATCGTCGTCTTTCCACCGCCGCTTGCGCCGACTAACGCAATCGTCCTCCCCTTGTCCGCAACAAATGAAATTTCCTTTAAAACCTCTTCGTTCTCAAGATAAGAAAAACCGACGCTTCTATACTCTATTTTTCCCTCAACATATGTTATATTTTTTGCATCGAGCGACTCCTCCGTTTCGGGCGCGGTTTCGACCACCTCTTGAAACCGCCGAAAGCCCGAAAAGCCTTGCTGAAACATTTCGGTAAAATTTATTAAGAGGTCGATAGGACTGATAAATATCCCTATGTAGAGAAAATACATTGCGAATTCCATTGCGGTGATGTCGCGGTTTATAAAAAATATACCGCCCGCGACGAGTGCGGCGACATACAAAAGCCCTTCAAAAAAGGAGTTGACCGCATGGTATTTTCCCATAGCGCGGTACGAAGAGGATTTTGTAGTCAAAAACGCCTCGTTTGCTTCGTCAAATTTTCGGTGCTCCGCCTCCTCGCGCGCAAAGGATTTTATGACCTTTATTCCCAAAAGGCTGTCTTGGACACGCGCGTTTACCGACGCGATT
>JAITOQ010000098.1 GCA_031289865.1 Clostridiales bacterium | reverse complement strand
TTGCGATGGGGAGCGGTGCGGAGGTCGCAAAGGAGGCTGCGGATATCGTCATTTTGGACGACGATTTATTGTCGATTTCAAAGGCGGTGCGGTACGGCAGAACTATCTTTAAGAGTATTAGGAAATTCATTATTTTTCAGCTCACCCTCAATTTTTGCGCCATGGGCGTATCTATGCTTGCGCCGCTCTTCGGGATTGCGTCGCCGATTACCGTCATTCAAATCCTTTGGATAAATATGGTGATGGACACACTCGCGGGGCTTGCGTTCGGAGGCGAACCGCCCCTCAAAAAGTATATGAAAGAACCGCCTAAACGGCGCGACGAAAAGATTATGAACAAGTACATGTGGCTTGAAATCCTTTTGGGCGGGGCGGTTTCGATTGCGGTCTGCATGTGGTTTTTAACCGGTGATTTTGTCGCGGAAATTTTTTATTACAGCAGAAACCTACGTTTTTACACTGCGTTTTTCGGGCTGTTTATGTTTATGGGAATCTTCAACAGCTTTTGTGCGCGTACCGCTTCGATCAACCTCACGGATCATCTCGCGGGAAACAAGCCGTTTATCTTTATCATGGGCGCGGTCAGTATCGTCCAAGTGTTCATTCTCTTTTACGGGGGGCGAATCTTTAGGACAAACGGACTCTCGCCGTACGAGCTTGTCTTAATAGTCGGGCTTGCGTTTATCGCCGTGATATGTAATCTGTTGAGGAAGGGAGCGTATAGGTTGTTTAGGTTAAAGAATAACGGGATTTGAAAAGTTGAAAGTTGAAAGTTGAGAGTTGAAAATTGCGGAATAAGAAGAAGTATATAAACAGTCGTTGTCATTCTGAGCTTGCGAAGAATCTCAAACGATTGCGTCCCCAACCACATATGTTCCTAATCCTTACTTTTAAGCTTTCAACTTTCAATTTCAACGATTTCTCCGAATCATATCTTTTTTATCCTTATTTTTCAACTTTCAACTCTCAACTTTCAACTTTAAAGCCCCGAAGTATTCTACAAAACGCCGTTTTATAGAATACTCTATCAAGAAAAACCGAAAAGTTTCGGAAAAATCGTGCTTTCCTTGAAAAGCCGCTTGACAGAAAGTAAATTTTAATCTATAATTGTATAGAAGTCTAAAGAAATGAAAAGGTGAAAAAGCTTTTTTATAATGAGGATTTCAAATAAAAACACCTAAAAATCGGAGGAACTATGTTTTACACTATTACCTCCGCTCTAAAGTCGGTTGTTTTTGCGGATATGAAAATCGGACTTGCCATAGCACTCTTTGTCGTGTGTGCGGCGGCGGGTGCGGCGATTTGCTTTTTTGTCTTGAAGCGTTTGACGAAAAGCAATCTTGGGTCTGCAAAAAGCGAAGCCGAAAAGCTAAAAGAGGAAGCCAAGGTCGAAGCCAAAAACCTCAGAAAAGAGGCTCTGTTGGAAGCGAAAGAGGAACAACATAAGCTGAGAGCGGAATTTGAAAAGGAATCAAAAGAAAGAAAAAGCGAGATCCAAAAGATCGAAACGAGATTGCTCCAAAAAGAAGAAGCGATTGACAAGAAGGAAGACCTTCTCGACAAAAAGGAACAACAGCTTGACCAAAAGCGCGATTCCGTCGAAAAACTGAAACAAGACATTCTAAAGAAAGAAACCGATCTTGCCGCGGATTTTCTAAAAAAAGAAGCCGCGATTGCCGTGATCGAAGCCGAACTTGGGCGTTCGCATGAAAAAATGCTTGCGGAGCTTGAAAAGGTCGCGGAGCTGACAAAGCAAGAGGCGAAAGACCGTTTGATCGAGGCAATGGCTGAGGAGGCGAGAAAAGACGCCGTCAATTTAATCCGCGAAATAGAGAATGCGGCAAAAGAGGACGGACTCAAAAAGGCAAAGGAAATCGTCGGGCAAGCTATTCAAAAATGCGCTACCGACCACGCCGCCGAAATCACGGTTTCGGTCGTACCGCTGCCGAGCGAGGAGCTTAAGGGTCGTATCATCGGAAGAATGGGCAGAAATATTCGCGCCTTTGAAAGCGCGACGGGCGTCGATCTCATCATCGACGATACGCCGGACGTCATTACGTTGTCGGGGTTTGATCCCGTTCGGCGCGAGGTTGCGCGTTTGACTCTCGAAAAGCTCATTGCGGACGGGAGAATTCACCCCGCTCGTATCGAAGAAATGGTCGATCGCGTCAAAAAGGACGTGGACGCGAGTATCAAAGAGGCGGGAGAAGCCGCGGTATTCGATATGGGGATTTTTGGGGTTCATCCCGAATTGATTCGTCTGTTGGGACGCTTAAAGTACCGTACAAGTTACGGTCAAAACGTCTTGAAGCATTCCGTTGAGGTCGCAAACCTTGCGTCCGCTATGGCGGCGGAATTAGGCGCGGACGTAAAACTCGCAAAACGTGCGGGACTGTTGCACGACATCGGAAAGGCTATCGACAGCACGGTCGAGGGGACGCACATTCAAATCGGCGTAGACCTTGCCAAAAAGTTTAAAGAGAGCAAAGAGGTCGTCCACTGTATCGCCGCTCACCACGGCGACGTTCAACCCGAATCAATCGAGGCTATCCTTGTCCAAGCCGCCGACGCCATATCCGGCGCAAGACCGGGTGCGCGCCGCGAATCGGTAGAAAACTACGTCAAACGGCTCGAAAAATTGGAGGATATCGCAAACTCATTCAGAGGGGTGGAGCAGTCATACGCTATCCAAGCGGGACGCGAAATCAGAGTTATCGTCAAACCTAACGAGGTAGACGACAGCACGACGGTTTTCCTCGCAAAAGAGATCGCTCACAAACTCGAAAGCGAACTCGATTATCCGGGACAAATCAAAGTCAACGTCATCAGAGAGCTTCGCAGTATCGAATACGCGAAGTAAAAACTATAAGGATTTTAAAAAGACCGTCGTATGGCGGTCTTTTTTTATAGGTAACAAGTAACAAGTAATAGGTAACAAGTAAGGATCATAAGTAAATGTCATTCTGAGCTTGCGAAGAATCCAAAACGGTAGTTGTATAACGACTAAAAAACTATCTTGTCAGTAACCCGGCGTCCAACACATACTGACTGCCCGTGACGTACTTCGCCTTGTCGCTGCACAAAAACAGAACCGAATCGGCGACGTCTTCGGGTTCGATCCACGGGACGGGGATTAGGTTGCCCGCGCTGCGGACGGCGATTTCTTCGGGAGTTGCGCCCTCCATAAAGGCGAGCCCGTCGTTCATGGGGGTATTGACTCCCGTGGGGTGGATACTTATGACACGGATACCGTGTTCGGCGTTTTCGAGTGCCCATGATTTGGTCAGTCCGACGAGCGCCCATTTGCTGGCGGCATAGTGGGAGAGGCGGTTCATGCCGCGCAAGCCGCCGACGGAGGAGTTGTTTATGATAACTCCGCTCCCCGCTTTTCGCATGACGGGGATTATATATTTTCCCGCGAGCCACGCGCCCTTGAGATTGATGTCTATCATAGAATCCCATTCGTTTTCGGTCAGCTCATGCGAATAGCCGTAGGCGCATATGCCCGCGTTATTAAAGAGATAATCGATCGTGCCGAACGCCTTGACTCCTTCCTCGACTGCCGCTTGTAAATCCGCGGCGTTTCGGACGTCGCCCGCATAAACGTAGGCTTTTGCACCGAGTGCTTCAATTTCCGCTTTTAGGTCGGCGAGCGCGCTTTTGCTCCCGTCGTTGTAAATCGGGTAGGTGAGCTTTTTGCCGAGGTCAAATGCGATTACGTTCGCACCCTCGCGTGCAAAAGCTAAGGCGACGGCTCTGCCTTGTCCCTTTGCCGCGCCCGTGATAAATACGGTTTTATTTTTAAATTCCGAATAATTCATATAAAACTCCTTGCGAATTTTTGCGATATGATGTAAAATATAAGTAGATTATTTTTTTGCGTAAGAGGTCAAATAGTCGTCCAAATCGACGTCGAGCGCGTTGTTGATAAGGTTTGTTGCAATCATTATTCCCGCGAATGCGGTGAGTAGGACAATCTCCTTTTCGCCGAAGCGTTTCCGCAAGCGTTCAAAAAGCGCGTCGGAGACGGTCACGGGCTTTGCGACGCAAGCCGTTGCATACTCCATGAGGAGCGCGGAGGTTTCGTCTAAGTCGAGCGCGTCGGGATCCTTGCCGTTGTCGCGTAGGATTTTGCGAAAAAATGTCGAGCATACCAAACAATCGTTTCCGTAGCTTATCGCGTACGCAAAGACGTTTAGCGCAAATTCGCCGACGACCTTCACGACCTCGTCGCGGAGCGGATACCATTCCATGAGGACGCGAAAGGACGGAACGTCGTGTAAAAGCGTCTTTTTCATGTTTGTGATTCTGCCGTGGGTTTTGACTTGATTGTCGTATTCGGCTTTTGCTTCGGGACTTAGGGCCTTGTAGTCGGGGATACTTATTCTCGGCATGATAATCTCCTATATCGCTTTAAAAGTATGTTTTTTAAAATAAAAAAAATTATTTGAGGGTAAAAAAATATGTTGATTTTTTTTGTGATACCTATGACGGTTTTCAGTCTGCTTTTTGCGGTTTGGACGGCTTTTCTCGACGGTATAGAACCGCGTTTTAAGCTCGTATTTAAGACTCTTACATCCGCGTTGTTTATTGCGGGCGGCGCGGTTTTTTTTGCGGCGCACGGAAGCGGAGACGGCGCGGGCATGATCCTCGCCGCGCTTGTTTTGGGCGGGGCGGGGGACGTGCTTTTGAGTCTGCATTCGCTTGTAGGGCGAAATAAAGCCGGTGCAATCGACACGGATACGGCACAAAAAGAACTTCGGCAAAAAAAGCGGATAACCCTCATATTTAACGCGCTTGGCGGGCTGTGTTTTGTCGCGGGACACGCGCTCTATATAGCGGTGTTTGTCGGACGCGGCGAATTTCAGCCGTCATCGCCGTTGGGAATGCCTTTCTTTTTGATCCCCGCACTCATTCTTGCGTTGAAAATTCAGAAAAAGACGGGGAACCACAAGATTGGCTTTGCAATAGTGGTGTACGCGCTTGTTTTAGGTGTTTTTGTCCTCTCCGCTTTTAACCTTGTCTTATGGGAGGCGACGGCGCAAAACGTTTTGATTTTTGTGTCCGCATTGCTGTTTGCCGCGAGTGATTTTCTGCTTGCCGTCTTTAATTTTACCGACGGAAAGACCTCAAAAAGGATTATATTTTATTTCATTATGGTTTGCTACGCTTTGGCGCAATGGGGCTTTGTCTATTCGATTGCGGTTTGAACAACGTCTTCTTTTGCAATCCATAATCTATTATACTCCGTTCCCGTGATTTTTTCAAGCAAAACGCGCTCGTCTTTTGAAAAATCTACGCTTCCTTTTTCACGTTTTTCGGCGATCTTCGCTTTTATGAGCGCGTGGCTCTTATCGTCAAGGTTGTATGTGCGCGAAATGAAAAACATAACCGCGCCGCCGATTATCGGAATGGCGCAAAGCATGATTTTGAGTGCGGCAATATTTTGAGGGGTGTATTGCGCGGTCGACGCATTGTCCTCATTTAGATTTAAAAGCGTTAAAACCACTCCGAATATCAGAAAAGCAAGTCCGGACGTCACTTGTCTGCCGAGGGTCACAAGACCGCCGTTCGCGCCCTCGCGCCTTTTTCCGTACATCAACTCGTCGATGTCGGGGAGGTCGGGCATAAGTACGTTCGGGACAAACGAAAGGCAAGACGTCCCCGCACCGAAGAGCGCTATGCCTATAAAAAACACCGCTAAATGCGTTTCGGGAGTCGTAAACAAGAGGATAATGCAGCCCGCGACAAGTATCGGGAGATCGACGAGGAACGGGAAGTGCTTGTTGCGTTTTTTCATCATGACGATATTCGGAACGAAAAAGCCGATTTCAAACGCGCCCTTGATATTGACGACCAAAAATATCAGCGAAAGGGTAATCCCGATAATTTTTACGTCGAGGTCGCTGTAGGTCAAAAGGACAAAAATCGTAAGGGCAATCGACGCGGCATAGGAGATAAAGCTTCCGAGCATAGAGAGGAGAAAGCATTTGCGAAACAGCTTTGATTTTAAAATCTCCGCATAGTCTTTAAAGACCCCCTTGACGCTCAAATTTTCGGGCTTTGTATTGATGATTTTTTCCTTTGAACCCAAAAATGTAATGAGCATAGGGATAGCGAACATCGCGCCCAAAACAAGCCCCATAATAGCGAATTCTTTTTGGTAAAGAAGGTAATCGTCGGGCTCTTTTGCGTGGATTAGAGCCGCGTAAATATAGGTGCTGGCGACGTTGGCAATCCCCGAAAAAACCGTTCGGAAAGACGAATAATTTATGCGCTCCTTATAGCCGTCCACCATGCGCGGCAGAAGAGCCTCGTAAGGCACGGTGCCTAAGGACGACGCAGTACTGAATAAGAGTTGAGCGATTAAAAAATACGCGATTTTACCCGATGTGCTCGTGATGCCGAAGTTGTACCACAGCATAAAATATGTAATAAAAATAGGCACGATAGAAATCAAAATCCATTTTCGGCAACTCCCGAACCGTGATTTTGTCTTGTCCACCAAAACCCCGATAGCGGGGTCGATAAACCCGTCCCAAACCTTTGTGACGCCCAAAATGAGCGCGGCGGAGAGGGGGTCTATTTGCATGGCGAACATGAGGAAGCTCATGTAATAGAGGGTCAAAACTTGCCCGACCCCTCCGCCTAATGCGTAGCCCGTGGCGTACGAGCCGACCTCCCAGCCCTTTTTTAACAGTTTTTTGCGACGTTGAGTTTTTTCGGACATAGTACAATTCTCCTTTTTGAAAGCAAAACGCAAAATGCAGAATGCAAAATTGCGGATTTAAAAAAAAATATAGATATCATTCTGAGCTTGCGAAGAATCCAAAACGGAAACTCTTCTCAAAGCATACTAATAATACCTATATTATATACTATATTAGGATAAATTGCAAGCGTTTTTATCCATTATCCGCGATTCTGCATTCTTCATTCTGCATTTTGCATTCTGCACTCTCCGTAATCCAAAGCCTATACGCTTCGATTCCCGTGATATCCGTGAATGTGCGCCGCTCTTCGGCGGTGAGGACGGCGAAGCCCTTTTCGCGTTTTTCTGCGATTTTTTCTTTGATGAGGTTGTGACTTTTTGCGTTGAGGTTGTATTTACGGGAGATGAAAAACATGGCGATGCTCCCTATGACGGGCAAAACGCAGAGCATGAGCCGCATTGCCGCAAGGGATGCGGCGGTGGCTTTTTCGGGCGACGCGTTTTCTTCGCTCAATCCGAATGCGGTAAGAACAATACCAAGCACCAAAAAGGCAAGCCCTTGTACCACTTGTTTTCCGAGGCTTATGAGTCCCGCGCTTGCGCCTTCGCGGCGAATGCCGTATATGAGTTCGTCCACGTCCGTGAGGTCTGGCATGAGCGCGTTCGGTATGACCGCAAGGCACGACACGCCGCCGCCGATAAAGGCGATACTGATGAGATATATCCAAATCGGAGTTGCGGACGTGACAAAAAAGAGGATAGCGCACCCGATGAAGAGTATAGGCAGATCGATCAAAAACGGACGGTGCTTGCCGAATTTTTTCATGATAAAAAAGTTGGGGACAAAGAGCGCGCTCTCAAACAAATCACGGATATTCACGACGAGCAGAGCAAGGGTAATCGTCCCGAAAATCGGGAAATTATCATAGTGTTGATTGCCGTAAATAAGTAAAACGTATATGACAAGTGTCACGGCAATCGCGTAGTATAGAAACGCGCCTAACATGGTTAAAATATAGCATTTCACATACAGCTTTGACTTCAGCAGTTCGCCGTAGCTTTTAAAGGTGCTTTTGAGCGAATCCTTTTGTCGGGGGGCGGTATCTACACGCGGTTT
>JAITOQ010000094.1 GCA_031289865.1 Clostridiales bacterium | reverse complement strand
GAAACACACGGATTGACCTCTATGACCGCATATTCAAACGAATCGGGATTTAAAGCGAATTGCACGTTGCAGCCGCCTTTCATATCGAGTGCGTCAACTATATCAAACGCCGCCTTACGCAACATCTGATACTCCTTGTCCGCAAGTGTCATGGTCGGAGCAATGACGATACTGTCGCCCGTATGTACGCCCACGGGATCAAAGTTTTCCATGGCGCAGACCGAAATCGTGTTGCCGTTGTTGTCGCGGATAATCTCGTACTCTATTTCTTTCCAACCCGCGATACATTTTTCGACCAATATCTGATGTATCGGCGACATTTCAAGCCCCGTCGCCGCAATCTCTCTCATCTTTGCTTCGTCGTCCGCTATACCGCCGCCGCTCCCCCCTAAGGTAAACGCGGGACGGACAATGACGGGATACGTCAATTCCTCCGCGACGCGCATTGCGTCCTTTAGGGTGGTCACGACCTCCGACGGAATACAAGGCTGACAGATACTCTCCATCAAATCCTTAAACATCTGACGATCCTCCGCCTTGTCTATGGTTTCGGGTCCCGCACCCAAAAGACGGACGTTGTTTTTGGTTAAAAAGCCCTCCCGCGCAAGCTGCATACAGAGCGTCAACCCCGTCTGCCCGCCGAAGCCGGACATAATACTGTCGGGTTTTTCCTTTTCGATAATCCTTTTGACGGTCGTTAAGGTCAGCGGCTCGATGTAAATCCTATCCGCCATAGCATTGTCCGTCATGATCGTCGCGGGATTTGAGTTGATGAGAACCGCCTCGATATTATCCTCTTTGAGGGCGCGCAACGCTTGCGTTCCGGAATAGTCAAACTCGGCGGCTTGTCCTATGACGATAGCCCCCGACCCGATCAACAAAACCTTTTTTATCTCTTTATTTAACGGCATGATTTTCTCCTTAGTCTTTTACGGTGTGTCGTGTCTGTAATGCGCGGTAATTCTTGTACGGTATTTCATGGAAAAATGCGCGGTTCTATACCTTTTTTTTTGCCTTAATTCTATCTAAAAATTCGTCGAATAAAAACTCCGTGTCGATAGGTCCTCCGGCGGCTTCGGGGTGGAACTGTACGGAAAATCCGTTAAAGTTTTTGTAGCGGATTCCCTCGCTCGTATTGTCGTTGACATTGATAAAAAGCTCTTCCGCGATAACGGGGTCGATGCTTTCGCGGACGACCGCATAGCCGTGATTTTGACTGCTCATGTATACGCGCCCCGTCATAAGATTTTTGACGGGTTGATTTGTACCTCTGTGACCGTATTTTAATTTTGTCGTAGAAAAACCGTTGGCGAGAGCTAAAAGCTGATGCCCTAAGCATATCCCGAATATCGGAACGCCCTTTGTGATCAAGTCGCGCAGAGTCGCTATTATACCGACATTTTCCGCGGGGTCGCCGGGCCCGTTTGAGAGCATAATCCCGTCGGGCTTGTAGGAAAGAATTTTTTCAACCGTCGCATCGTACGGCACGGTGACGACGCGGCAGCCGCGCTTGACGAGGTTGCGCTTTATATTTTCCTTTGCGCCGAAATCCATGAGGACGACGGTATAAGACCCGCCCTTATTATACTCCGTAACCTTTTTGCAAGACACGCTTTTGACCGCGTCGATTATCTTATAGTTTTTGATTTTTTGAAAATCCACGCGGCTTAAGTCGTCGGTGATCATGGCGTTCATAACTCCGCGCTCGCGGATAATCTTGACAAGAGCACGCGTGTCTATACCCGAAAAACCCGTCTTGCCCGCACTTTCAAAAAAGCCGTCAAGACTTCCCTCACTACGGAAGTTCGACGGCTCGGCGGTGAAGCTACGGGCGACGTATGCCGACGCGGCGATTTTTTCGCCCTCAAAATCAGAGGGGATTACGCCGTAATTGCCGATCAAAGGAAAGCTCTGAACGATAATTTGTCCGTAATAACTCTTGTCCGTCAGGGTTTCCAAATAGCCCGTCATAGCCGTCGTAAAAACGATCTCCGCTATCACGTCGGCGACCTTGCCCATAAAGCACCCTTCAAATATTTTTCCGTTTTCTAAGACCAAATAACCTTTTTTCATGGTTTACTCCGCTGTGTATTTTTCCGTTGTTCTTTGTCCGACTGTTATTTTTCAATTCCCGAACATTTTTCTTCTTCTAATATCGCCTTGTCGTATTCGTCTATATCAATGTTGTATGAACCCGTAAAACAGCCCGTGCAAAAGTCCAAACGGCTGTCCGAACAAGCTTTTTTCATGCCCTCGATACTGATATACGCCAAACTGTCCACGCCGATCTGATCGGCAATTTCTTGTATCGAATGTTGGTTTGCGATGAGGTTTTCGGGCTTGTCGACGTCCGTCCCAAAATAACAGCTGTGTCTGAACGGGGGCGAGGAGATTCTCATATGCACCTCTTTTGCACCCGCCGCTTTTAAAGCCTTTACGGTCTTTGCGCAAGTCGTGCCGCGTACGATACTGTCCTCCGCGAGGATAATGCGCTTTCCCTCTACATTTGCTTTAAGAGGATTCAGTTTTATGCTGACCGCATGTTCTCTTTCGAGCTGCGACGGATAGATAAAGCTCCTACCGACATAGCGATTTTTTACGAACGCGCTGACAAGCGGAAGTCCGCTCCCGTACGCGTAGCCCGCGGCGCAATCCAAACCGCTGTCGGGAACTCCCGCGACAAAATCCGCGTCGATGTGAGGAAGCTCCTTTGCCATCTGTACGCCCATATTAAAGCGCGCCTTGTAGACGCTCTGTCCGTCGATTATCGAATCCGACCGTGCAAAGTAGACGTATTCAAAGATACAAACCCCCGTTTTTTTCGTTTCTATAACACGCTCTGAGCTTGTGATTTCACCCTTTTCGATGACGACCATTTCGCCCGGCTCTACGTCCCTCTCAAACTGAAAGCCGCAACAATCGAGCGCGACGCTCTCCGACGCCGCCATGATTCCGTAACTGTTACGCCCTATGCAAAGCGGTCTGAAGCCGTATCCGTCGCGTACCAAAACCAATTTTCCGCGTCCCGTCATGAGAATGAGCGTAAACGCGCCCTCTATGAGCTTGACCGCTTCGCGGATACCCGCGACCTCATCGTTAAGTCTTACGATATGATAAGCAATGAGAGAGGAAATCACCTCCGTATCGCTCGTCGCATTAAAATCTACGCCAAGCTCCCTCAGCTGTTCCTTTAGTTGTTTTGCGTTTATGATATTTCCGTTGTGCGCGATCGCTATCCGTCCCGTTAAGTAATGCGAAACAAAAGGCTGTACGTTTTCGACCGTATTGCTCCCCGTCGTCGAGTAGCGCGTATGTCCTATAGCAAGCTTGCTTTTTGGCATACTCTCTAAGACCTCTTTCGCAAAAACCTCGCTGACAAGCCCTCGCTTTTTTACGACCGTAATCCGATTTTCGCGGAGAACCGCGATACCCGCGCCCTCTTGTCCTCGGTGCTGCAAGGCGAGTAACGCGTTGTAAATCAAGCCCGCCGATTCCTCGACGCCTATACTTACCCCCGCTACCGCGCATTCCTCATTCACTTTGTCCGTCATGATTTTCTCCTATCGGATTAAAATTGTATATATATAAATTAATACTCAAACATTATAGCTTTTTTCGCGGTACTATACCGCCGAAAATGTTATATATCAAAGCGCAGATAATCCTCTCTCTCCGCTCCCACCGACACATACCTTATAGGTACGCCGACGGCGTTTTCAAGATATTCGATATATTTAAGCGCGTTTATAGGGAGATCGCTCTTTTTCCTGAATTTATTTATGTCGCATTTAAAGCCGTCTAAATATTCGATGACGGGCTTTGCACGGTAAAGTCTTTCGTCTGTGATAAATTCCGTCACGCGCTTTCCGTCGATCTCATAGGCGACGCATACGGGTATTTTGTCGAGATACGAGAGTACGTCTAATTTTGTGAGCGCAAGCGCGGTCGCGCCTTGTACCTTTGCTCCGTAACGGCTCGCGGGGATATCAAACGCGCCCACGCGCCTCGGACGGCCCGTCGCCGCGCCGTATTCGCCGCCCGCCTCGCGGAGAGCTTCGGCTTCCGTACCGAACATTTCCACCGTAAACGGGCCCTCGCCCACACAGCTTGAATACGCCTTTGTTATCCCTATCACCTCGTCCAATTTTGCGTACGGGAC
>JAITOQ010000162.1 GCA_031289865.1 Clostridiales bacterium | reverse complement strand
ATATTTTTTTTGGAGCAACATATGATGAAAAAATTGACGGTGAAATTGATTTTATCACTTTTCACCATTCTGTTTATATTGACGCTTGTGTCGGCGATCCTTTTGAGGGTTTTGATGATAGACAACAGCGTTCCTATGACGCGTGATAAGGTGTTTTTTTTAATCATCATAGTCGCGTTTTTAATCTTGATTTTTTTTGGTATAGCGACCGAATACATTTTGATACGGCGGTTAAAGCGTTTGACTGAGGCGACAAAGATTATAGCAAAGGGTAATTTTGATTTTGACATTACGGACAACGCCGACGACGAGCTTTCGGAGCTTGCGACAAATTTTAACTTAATGTTAAAGACTCTTAGGGCGAACGAATATTTGAGCAAGGATTTTATCAACAGCGTTTCGCACGAATTTAAGACGCCGATTACCTCGCTGAAGGGCTATGCGAAGCTCCTCCAAAAGGATACCGTTACCGCGGAGGAGCGCAAGGAATATTCGGAGATAATTTTGAGCGAATCCGAACGCTTACACAAGCTTGCGACGGATTTGCTTCGCTTATCCGCGCTCGAAAGCTCCGATATTATCAAGCAATCCGCTGAATTTCGCCTCGACGAACAAATAAAGCAGATTATATTACTCTTACAAAAGGATTGGGAAAACAAAAATCTCGACATGGTGATCGATCTCGACCCCGTCAAATACAAGGGTAACGAAGAATTGATTTATCTCGTTTGGCTAAACCTAATCTCAAACGCGATCAAGTATACCGACTCCGGCGGCAAAATAGAGATCGGACTTAATGCGGACAAAACTATTTCCTTTAAAATCAAGGACAACGGGATAGGGATAAAAAACGAATACAAGGACAAAATTTTTGACCAATTTTTTATGGCGGACAAGTCGCGAAACAACAACAGCAGCGGTTTAGGGCTTGCCATTACCAAAAAAATCGTGGAAAAATTCGGGGGAAATATCTCCTTTGTCAGTCGGGTCGGCGAGGGTACGGAGTTTACAGTGATATTGCCGAGGCTGTAAAAAAACGCAATTTCACGGCATAATCCTCAAAAAAACGCATATATTTATAGAGATAATACAAGCGCAAAGGCGGGTGATTTTTCATTGCGAAATTTGCTTCTAAATTCAAATTTTGAACTGTGTGCCGACGATGCGCCGATGTACTACATAGACGAGAGCGGCAGTTTTACCTATGACGAACTCACGGTGTCGGGCGCGCACACTTGCAGCTTGAGCATTCCGAAGGGGCAATCCGAAAAAGAGGTTTCGCTGTATTACGAACCGTTTGCGGAGCTAAAAAAGGGGTGCAATATTCTCTTCGGCAGTCACATCCGTGCGGTAGAGTATTCCGAAATAGGGCTTTATATAGAATACTACGACGAGTTTTTTCAAAAAATTTCGACGGCGACCGAAAATATAGCCCCGTCGGTTAAGCACGTCTTTACAAAAATTTACCGCCGTTTTCAACCGCCCGAAACCGCTTTGTACTTTAAAGTCGGTATCCGCGTCCAAGGAAAAACCACCGCGCTTACGCTCTTTTATCCGTTCGCTTATTTTGAGCGGCAAGGCGGATTGTTTTAAAGCAACGTGACATTGTATCCGTCATCGTAACCGAATTTATTACAAAGTCGGCGTCATCTTGAGCATATCGAAAGATCCAAAACGTCAATAAATTTATCATATATACCGCTTATTTTAAAATAGAGTATTCTACAAAACACGCATTTATAGAATACTCTATGTTTTTTTAACGGTTTTTTATATATGTTTTTAGTGTTTTTTTAAACTACTTTACAAAACTTCTAATTTATATTATAATAAGATAGTAGAAAAAAAGGAGGATTTTCATGAAAAAATGCTGTGATTGCGGAAAGGTTTACGACGACAAAGCGATTTTTTGCGAGGTGTGCGGAAGTCTTGAATTTGAAGAGCCTAAAACGGAACGATTTGAACGGGTTGAACGCACGGCACCCGCCTCTTATGCGCCGCCACCCAAAACGGCGTCCGCTTATTATGCGCCGCCGTCAAAAACCGCTCCTTCAAAAAAAGCGCGCATAATCATCACTACGATTGCTATTACCATATTTTTTTTAGCGGCGGCATTTACGGCGGTGGTTTTTATCGTACAAAACAACAATCGTTCGATACAAAAAAGCTATCTTTCCGACGACGGATTGTTGAGATTCACCGAGTATTATGACGGCTATATGGTGACTAACGAAGCGGCATACGATGAAACGGAACTCGTAATCCCGTCTGAATTTAACGGTAAACCCGTGTCTTCTATCAATAGCTCTTTTGCAAGCTGTCATCGGCTTGAAAGCTTGACGATACCGTTTGTCGGTGCGAGCTTAGACGAATCGCGCAACGGACATTTCGGCTATATCTTCGGCGCAAACAGCAGCGGAGAAAATATACTCTATGTTCCTACGACCCTTCGCGAGGTTGTGATAACGGGCGGGAGCCGTATCGACGACTATGCCTTTCGCGGGTGCCGCGGACTCGTGACTGTTGCGATTGCGGACAGCGTCAAAGAAATAGGTTTCAACGCTTTTGCCGACTGTTTCAGTATCAAAAAGCTAACGGTACCGTTTGTCGGTGCAGTTCAAAACGGGGTATACGGCTACAACTCTCATTTCGGATATATTTTCGGGGCGATAAATGCTGATAAAAATAAAGACGAGGTTCAACCGTCGCTCCGCGAGGTGATTGTGACGGGAGGAAGCTCGATTGATAAAGACGCTTTTTACGGCTGTTACAAATTGACCTCGATCACTCTTCCTGAGAGCATAAGATATATAGGTGATTCCGCGTTTCAAGAATGCAACGCTTTGACCTATATCAACATTCCTAACGGCGTGGAAGAAATCGGACAAGACGCTTTTAAGGGAACGAGAGTTTTTGAAAACGCATACAATCTCGCAAATATCCTCTACTTAGACGGTTGGGTAATCGGTACCGATGGAACGCTTGACGAAACGGTGATGATAAACGGCGGGACAAAAGGAATCGCGGGCGGCGCGTTTTTTGGGTGCGCCGGTGTGACGGAAGTCTATCTGCCGGATAGCTTAGTCACTATCGGGTCTGCGGCTTTTTTCGGTTGCAGTGATTTGGTATCGATCGATTTAAACAATGTGACGCATATCGGCGCAAAGGCTTTTAAGGAAACGGGGATATGGAATAACGCCCCCGATGATTCGATAATCTATATCGGCGAATGGGTCGTCGGATATAAGGGGGACGTGTATTACGGTCAGATAACGCTTCTTGACTGTACGACAAGGATAGCGGACAGAGCATTTTATGCTTGTTACGGACTGACGTCGCTCGTCATGCCGGATAGCGTAATCGATATAGGGAGCTATGCCTTTTATGATTGTATCGAGCTTGAGTCGATTGTCCTCTCTAAAAATATTAGAAGTATAGGGGGGCATGCCTTTGAGAAATGCACCGCGCTTTCATATATCGTCATTCCGCAAAGCGTAAGCTATATCGGCGAAAGCGCGTTTTATAATTGGTCGAAAAAGCAAGAGATTGGTATTTATTCCCGCAATGTGATGACGGAATGGAATAAGGATTGGAATTGGCTTTGTTATGCCGAAATATTCTTCCTAAATTAGTTGATTAAAAAGCCCTCGCAAATAAAACCGTCACTCGTTAAATTTATTTATTACGTTTTCGACTCTTGCGCCGCAATGTACGCAAAAGCGTGCGCTCTCGCGTATTGCCGCGCCGCAAGAGGAGCAATTGGTTTTGGGTTCTGGGATCATGATATTGACGCTGCTTTGCGGCGCGGGCGGCGGGGATAAAGGCTTGCGTTTTTCTTTCCGCGTTCTTTTCGTCGGTACGGTTATCGGCGATTTTTCTTTTATACCGAATATTATGTTGTTCACTTCCTCCGCGGTATATTTTTTTTCGGTCGTGACGACGGCGAGATTTCCGACGACGCGGCGCGCTCTTTTTGTCGCACCTATCAAAATCAGTTTTTCACAAACTGCAATTCGCTGTTCGAGCGTCAAACCGCTAAAACATTTTTCGGCGAGGTCGGTGATATTGTTTTTGTTTATGGCGTCCGCTATGTTTTTGGTTCGGGAATAGCCTTGCTTTTTTTCCTCAAAAACCCAATCAAAAAAGGGAACGGAGAGAAAAGAGGCAAAAGCCGCGCCAACGCCGAATAAACATATTAGATTTTTTGTAGCCGCCACCGTAATTACTGAGGCGATAAACAATCCGAAACCGAATAGAAAAACTCTTACTCCGCGCCACCATTCCGGGTTCATTTTTGCTATGCGGTTTAGCTTGTCCTCATAATTGCTGCAAACATATTTGGATTTGTGATAATTGACGAGCTTGTCGTCGCCGATAAAATATCTTGGACGAGCGGATTCCTTTACAAGCACGTCGGGCAAAATGAGCGACGCACTCTCCAAAACCTTTAGGTTTGAGTCGGTGAGCCGTGTGGATAACGCGAATAGATCGAGGGTACGAAAGGCGATTATCCGCTCCGCACTTAAATACAGCGACCGCTTTGCCAAAACGCAATTTTGCATAGAATCGTTTGACGAAAAAAACTCGTAATCTCCGAGCATCGGTACTTCGGTCAGCCGTTTCGCCAATATCATACGCTGTTTCGGTAGCAATTCGGAAAAACACTCATCGTCTAAATAAATGACCTCGCTTTTTCGTATAACCTCAAGGATTTTTTTGAGGAATGCGATTCGTTTTTCCATATACTCAATCGGGATCATCGAGAGAAACGAGCCGACACAGAGCATGACTCCCGTCGGGATTGTCAGCCAAAGCCATTTTGTATAGGCGAACGGAATAGAGAGAGAAAAAAGACCTAAACCGAGTATAAACAGCCCCGGCATACAGATAACGCTAAGACGCTTTCGCAACGCCTCTTGCCGCGAAAGGTCTTTTTTTATCATACGGGTGTGTTCTATTCGGGTATAGCCGTTGAGCGCGATACGCATATTATAGCCGCCTCCTCAAATCCTTGCGCGCCGTACCGCAGTACGCGCAGTAGCCGTCTCCGTCCAAAAAGAGATTTCCGCAGTTATCGCAATGTGTGTCGCGCTCAACGTCGGGCAGTTTTATGGTGACGTCGGTGATTTTACCGCCGTTATTGTGTATCTTTAGATATTCGCGTGCATCGTCGTCGGATAGACGGAGCGTGATTTTTGCGAGCAATATGTCGCTTATCGGCTCATATCCCGCGAGCGCGCCGCATTTCACGAGAGCTTTTGATGCGGCGAGGGCATGTTCTTTATCAAATACAGTGCCGCCGCGAGGAAATTCGTCGAGGAATATAATATCCTTTGACAATGCGTCGATAATAAAACCCCGCATTTTTTTTAGCAAGCTCAAGCGGAACGACAGCCAATTAAAAAACGGTTGAAACAAAAACACACCGCAAAGAACGGGATCGGCTAAAACGAAAACGATAAAAATAATCGTAGGCGCGCCAAAACCTTGCTCAAAGTTGAGATCCCACCCGATCAACCCGTAAAGCCCCATAAGTAGTATCGGCACTCCGAAAAAAACCGTAATGCAAAACAGCATACCAAAAACAATGATAAACGGTTGAAGCGTTATCAGCGTGTTTATGTCGTATTTAGCATAACGCAAAACCGCCTTTTGCGTCCTTGCGCCGTTTTCCTTTTTTGTTTTTTTCATATCAATATCTATTATATAAGTTCATTTGAACTTTGTCAAGTTTTTTTGAAATTAAAGTGATATAATGAAAACATAAGTAACTTATTAGGCATCGGATATGTATTTCTGTAGATATATTTCCGTTTTTAAAAAAATTAGTGTCATTTTAAAAAAAGTTAATGTCATTCTGAGCTTGCGAAGAATCTAAAATGTCGGCTGTATTTTTTCAAAAACATAAATTCGTATTCCGATTAAAGGAATTCGGAGAAAGCGTTTGAGATTCTTTGCTCCGCTCAGAATGACGTCGACTTTTTTACGGAAGATGATAGATCTGAACAGTTGTAAACATAAAAAATTTTAACGTAAAACTTAGGAGGAAAATCTTTTATGCAAGAACCGAAATGTAAAAATTGTAACTTTTATTGCGAATATTATACCAAGGGCTATGACGAATTTAACAGAACCCGTCACGGACTTTGTAACAAACATCACAAGGACAGCGACGACAAACAGATTTGCGAATTTTGGAAAGACAACGAAAAGAGAAAAGAGTCCCGAAATCGAGTGATTTTGGAAACGATGGCAAAAATGGAAAAATATATCCGTGAGATTTCTCAAATTTTGAAAGAGGACAAAGGGGAATAAAGCCGCAAAAAAATTCAGTTGTCAAGGATTTTTTGACAACTGCGAGGACGGTAAAAATTACAACACAAAGCATTAAAGCCTTGAACGGTTGATACAAAAAGCCTTATAAGTCTTACGACAACCATGTATAGTCGTAGTCCTTTTTCATTTCTTTAGCTAATTCGCCGTATACCTTGTCAAACTGTACGCTACTGTTCAAAAATTTTCCGTCCGCTTGCTTTTGTATATATTGCCAATATGCCCAATCATATTGCGCATACAATGTGTTATAACGCTTAGCGGCGGTATTGAGTTCTGTCCCAAGCTCTTGTTCGGGCGATAAAAATTGCGCGGTGCATTGTTCTACAAGAGCGTCAAGTGCGGAAATAATCGCTTGCTCGATAGGATAAAACGGCTTAAAATACGTTTTTAGTTTGCCGACCTCCGTGTTTAACGACACGAGATAGGATTCGCAGCATTTATCGGTTTTTTGGGTCTTTGCTAAAAACTTTATCGTATCTCTGTCAATAAGACCTAAAAGAAACCCGTTCGCCTTACGAATTTCATCGAGATATTTAATCCGTCCCGAAGTCACGATAGAGAGAATATTTGCTCTCCGTTTCTGCCATAT
>JAITOQ010000052.1 GCA_031289865.1 Clostridiales bacterium | reverse complement strand
ATTGCCGCGATAAACTATCACACTATAGAGGATTGCTATGCGGATTTGGAAATAGAAGTAAGCACCGACAATACGGAAATATATGCGGGAGGAATTGCTGGCTTTACGGACGTAATAATATTTTCTAATACAGAGTGGATTGCGCCTATGGAGGCAAGCAGCGGCGCGGAGGGGAATATAACGTTCGATTCGGTGAGCGGAAAAATCTATGCGGGAGGAATTGTCGGAAGAACTTACGCGCTATATGTTTCGAGTTGGGGAACGCTTGTTCCGGCTGATGATAATTATATCAAAAATTGTTTTTCAACGATTTTGATTATGTCGGGGAGCGCAGCGGCGAATTTGCGGATAGGTGGCATGGTAGGGGCGTTTTATACAAACAAGACTATTGAACCCACGACGCAAAACAGCGATATAGAAGCGGTATTAAAAAGCTTTTTTCAAGGAACAAACGCTTTTTATGCGGAGAGCAATACGAGCATAACGGGAGAGGTTTCGGGGGTTTTTGCAAACGGCTCGTTTACGACGACCGCGCCTTTTTCCGTGACTGCCGTAGTCCGCTTTACAACGATTGAAGAATTAAAAGAATCGGGAGTGTATTTTAAGCCATGAGAAAAAATGTATTGATTACAATCGCCGCGCTGTCCGCGGTCGTTATAACGGATATTGCATACCTCATTTTTGCTGTAGTCAAGAGATCGCAGTATATTTCTTCAACCGCCGCTCACACCGACGGCGCGTTTACCTTTACCGTTATCGTCATAATTTTAAACGCGCTTGTTGCCGCGGCGATAGGGGGGTATTTTGTGATGAAGTTGGTTGCGGCGAAAAGGAGATAGCTTTTAAAGTTGAAAGTTGAAAGTTGCGGATAAAAATAAAGCGGGTGTTTTTTCTTGTAGGGGATTTAATCATCGGCTTCTTTGTAGGGGACGATGCCTTCATCGTCCCTTATCAGAATAAAAAAGCAAGTGTTATTCTAAACAAAATAAAAAAGCAAGTGTTATTCTAAACAAAGTAAAAAAGCAAGTGTCATTCTAAACAAAGTAAGAATAACACTTGCTTTTTTGGGATTCGGGACGATGAAGGCATCGTCCCCTACAATAGACACAGATTATGCCATGGACGGCGTTTTTTTATTCCGCAATTTTCAACTTTCAACTTTCAACTTTCAATTTACTTATCTCTTGTTTAAATGTGTCCGCGGCGGTTTTCGCCTCCGTGATGTCTTGCATAGGGGCGGGCTTGACCTTGTAGTAGCCCTTGTCCGCCATTGCGGTATAGACGTTAAATTGTATTTCGCCCGCTTCGTCAAAGTTTCGGTTGAGGAGAGTGCGGAGTTGAGGGCAAGCCGATTCGGTGATCATTTCGCCGTAGGTTTTTACAATGGTTTTTTCGAGATTCAACATCTCTTGCAGATAATCTTTTTCGGTAAATGTTGCGGTATTCATCGTTACTCCTTTGATAAAAACGACATGAGGTCGTCGAATCTCTTTCTGTGGCTTTCGCCGACGGTTTTCACCATCTGTTTGACTTTTTTGTCCGTAATGTTTTGACCGATAGCCGCGCAATTTTTGTAGGCGCATTGCTCATAATTGAGCAAGTCGGAGAGCGCGGCAAGTTCTTTGCCCGTAATGTTAGGCATAAAATAAAAACCTCCTTAAGTTTTGATAAGGAGATTTTTGACGTATATTAAAAAAATATACAGTGAATTTGCAAAAACAAAAAAAGATTTTATCAATAATCCTTATATCCGACGAGATCGTCTAAGCTGATATTAAAATACTCCGCTAAAGCTAACAGCGAGGACAGCGTAGGCTCGCGCAGACCGTTTTCCCAAAGACTGATAATCCCTTTGCTGACGGAGATTGCTTTTGAGAGCTCAATCTGTCCGAGGTTGCGTTCTAAACGTAATTCTTTTAACTTTTCGGGGAATCTATTTCTCATGAAAAGAATTTTCCCACAAAAGTAAGAAAAATACTTGACTTCTTACAATAGTAAGAATATAATAGAGGGGCAAGCAAACAAAGAGGAGGAATGGAGCAATGTTTGAAGAGGCGATATGTAAGAAGTTAAGGGACTATTTGAGGGAATCGAGTAGCGAGTGTAAGATGTTGCATACTATCTTCGACATATTGAGATATACGGACAGAGTTGATTTGGTTAGGCGCGAGGTTAAGTTGTTTGTACACGGAGCATTAGAAAAAGTGGCTCGGCATCTTTACATGGACAACTACGATTTGGCAAAAGATGCGGTGCTGAATATAATTTCCTTTTTGGAAAGCAAGGATTTTCAAGAGGTCTTAAACCGCAAGTCCTTTCCCGAAAATTGAAGAAGGAGCGAGGTGTTTTTGTCGCAAAGGCGGGAAAAAATCCTATCGTCGTATTTTTTGCGGAGCTGGTCGGGGGAGAGGTTGGTGGAGATGACCGTGCATTTTTTGCGGAGCATACGCTCGTTTATGACGTTAAAGAGATATTCTATCGTGACATTTTTGAGAATCGGTTCCGTACCGAGGTCGTCGACGACTAAGAGATCGGGGAGAATCACAGAATCAAGTATCGCGTTTTTTTCTTCAAGCGGCGCGAGGTGACAAGCTAAAAAGAGATTGTTTAAAGAAAAAGCCGTCATGTATTCGGCATAAAAGCCGCGCTCCGTCACGCCGTTACAGATGCATGAGGTCAAAAAGGTCTTGCCCGTGCCGGGCTTTCCGCAAATCAGAATATTCGGATAGGACTTAGACGGAAACGCGGCGACATAGCGTTCGACGGCGGTATAGAGCTTTAAAACCGCGGGCTTTACGCTCTCGTCAAAGCGCGAAAAATCCGAGTCCTTAAAGGTTACGGAAAGAGGCGGCGCGGACGCGCTTGCCTTTAGCGCGGCGGCGGCTTTTTTCTTGACGCAAGTACACAGTGCGCCGTCCTTATAGCCCGTATCCCTACAGACCTTGCAAGAAAAGCGTTCGGATAGAGGGTCGCCGATTTTTAGCTTTTTAAGCAGTGCGCGTTGTTCGTCTTCTATCTTGCGGCATTCCTCCGCGATACGCATACCGTCCGCAGTATTCGCGTACGCGCTCGATATCACAAGCGCGTTGTACCTTTGGCGAAGGGCGCGGAATTCTTCGTTTTGCATAGCTAAAGACAGCTCCTCTTCTCTTTTCAGTTCGGCGAAGTGACGGTCTTTTTCATAATCTCTGAGAATGTCGTTGACAATTTGTCGGTAGCTCATAA
>JAITOQ010000043.1 GCA_031289865.1 Clostridiales bacterium | reverse complement strand
TAACCGCTTTCTCTCACCAGATCGGCAACGGCTTCGGAACGGACATATATCGTGGTTAGTCCGCTACATTTATAAAAGGCGTCAGATTCTATTGACTGCACATTACTATGAATTATGATCGAGGTCAGTCCGACACAAGAATAGAAAGCATATTCCCCGATACTTGTCACTTTAGGTAGCGTGATCGAGGTCAGTCTGTAACAATCAGAGAACGCAGAACTACCGATACTTGTCACATTAGGCAACGAGATTTTGGTCAGTCTGCTACAAGAAGAGAAAGCAGAATTATCAATACTTGTCACGCCCTCTGGTATCGTGATTGTGGTCAATCCGCTACAACCGGAGAAAGCACCAGCACCGATACTTGTCACTTTAGGTAGCGTGATCTCGGTCAGTCCGCTACAAACATAGAAAGCAGAAGTACCGATACTTGTCACATTAGGTAGCGTGATTGTGGTCAGTCCGCTACAATAATAGAAAGCAGCATACCCGATACTTACCTCACCCGTTACAATTACCTCTCTGAGCGAAGCCGGAACATAGCTACTATTATAACCATAACTACTCGCCCTAAAGATATATCCGAAATGTGTATTACTTGTGCCGTTTAAAGTTGCGCCTACAAACGGTATCGTCAGCTTCACTAACTTTGCACAAACACTAAAGTCTTTATCAATCTCCAATACGGGTTCGCCGTTATACGTCCTCGGTATAACGAGCTCAACCTCATTCATCGCCGTACCTACGCTTACCTTATAGCCCCATGTGATAGGAGTGAATAGAAGTCCGGCGGTATATTCGTCGGGATAAAGTTCTACCCATTGTGCGTAAAAAGTGACATTCCCGTTCACAGTATAAGGGAAAGTAACCGCCGAACCCGTAAATGTTGAGGTCGTGTACCAACCGCAAAACGCGTAGTCCGTTCTTGTCAATGTCGTCGGTGTCGAGAGAGATGTCCCCACTCTGACCGTTGCGGTCGGAATACTCGGAGTACCGCCGTTTACGTTATATGTTACGGTATATACCGCAATCCACTTTGCGTAGAAATTCGTATTTGCGTCTACCGTATAAGGAAAAGTAACCGCCGAACCCGTAAATGTTGAGGTCGTGTACCAACCGTCAAACTCATATCCCGTTCTTGTCAACGTTGTCGGGGTCTGAAGTTCCGTCCCCGCTCTAATTGCCGCAGTCGGAATACTCGGAGTACCGCCGTTTACGGTATAAGTCACGGTATAAGTTACCGTCCACTTTGCGTAGAAATTCGTATTTGCATTTACCGTGTAAGGAAAAGTAACCACCGAACCCGTAAATGTTGAGGTCGTGTACCAACCGTCAAACGCGTAACCCGATCTCGTAATCGTCGTCGGTGTCGTGAGCGAAGTCCCCGCTCTGACCGTTGTAGTTGGGATTGTAGGAGTACCGCCGTTTATGGTATAGTTTACCATATACAGTGCAGTCCACTTTGCGTAGAAAGTCGTATCCGAATTTACCGTATAAGGGAACGCGACCGCAGAACCCGTAAGACTCTCCGTCGTATACCAACCGTCAAAGGCATAGTTTGTTCTCGTCGGATCGGTCGGTTTTGTCACCGATATTCCATCTTCTACAGTGCCGTTTGTATAGTTTCCGCTACCGCCGTTTAACACATAGGATACGCTGTAAAATGTTTTGTCGGGTTCTTTTGGATCGGTTGGATCAGTCGGATCAGTAGGGTCAGTAGGATCAGTAGGATCTGTCGGATCAGTAGGATCGGTTGGATCAGTCGGATCGGTAGATTCGACAGCGATTGCTTTCAAGGCTTTTACCACTGTATTGTGCGCCAACACTACCGCCTCATTATTTATCGCCGCGTCTATCGCGCTTAAACCGTCTTGATATGCTTCGCTCAAAAGACGTTGGTTTTCTGTGCTGTAAGCATTCGCCGAAAGTATTTCATTATATTGATATCCCAACAGCTCCTTTAACAGCCCTTTTATTTCGCCTAAAACCTCGCTGTTTTCCGGTTCGGTTTTTATGATATCAACAACTCTTTGAGCCTTTCCCGAAAGCCCAGCATCAACATTTTCACTGCCTTGAAGAAACTCCGTCAGCCTTTCTAATTCTTCTATAGCGGAATTTAATGCGAGGTTTTCTTCGCCCCCGCCGATCTGCGTACCGCCCCCGTTACCGGAGCCGCCGCCGTCGCCGCCTTGCGTTCCCCCTCTACCGATTAAAAGATATGTAGCTAATCCTCCTATCGCTATAACGATAGTTAAAACGATAGCCAATAGTTTTTTCGGTACTTTTTTGGGCTTACTTTTTGTCGAAATAGGCTGTTGCTTTTTGTCTTTAGGCGAAACGGTTTCCGCTTTTGGATTGTTTTTCGTCGTTGTTTGTGTCGCAGCCTGTGCCGTAAGGTTGTCGGCTTCGTTTTTTGTTACGCTCTCTTTCTCCGCATTGTCCGCTTTTAGTGCAGCTTCCGCTTCGGCTTCGCCGCCCGTATCCGCGCTGACCGCCGCGTCGGTCGTCTCTTCGGGCAGTTGATTTTGCTTCAATTCGTCCATGGTGTTCTCCTTTTTTGTTGTAAATATAAAAAAGCCGCCGCGAGTCCTATTGTGGACCCGCGGTGGCTATTGTACCGTGTTTTATCGGATTTTTGACAGTTGAAATGCGCCTCGATAAAAGGCTTCTACATGCATATAGGAGGCTGAATAGCAACCCCCCCCCCGATATGTGTAATATAGCGTTTCATTTACCGTTTCTCCGTTTTTTGAGATTTTTTGTTAGTCCTACCGACGTTTAACCACCCCGTCGGCATTCGCCGCCACCCCTCCCCCATAGGGGAATTTTATGCCGCCGATTTTTTGTTTATTAAATCAAATCTATTGTAGCATAATTTGTAAATTTTGTAAATACATTTTTTGGAGTTTTTTTTATTTTTTCTGTTTTTTTGCGGTTTTTATTCGGATTACGGGACGATGAAGGCGGTCGCCCCTACATTTCGATAAGGATTTCGGGCGACCGAGGCGGTCGCCCCTACATTTTGATTCGGATACGGGACGATGAGGCATCGTCCCCTACATTTTGATTCGGATTTCGGGCGACCGAGACGGTCGCCCCTACATTTTGATTCGGATTTCGGGCGACCGAGGCGGTCGCCCCTACAAGCGAAACACCGACTTCTTTTTAAATCCGCAATTCTGCATTCTGCATTTTGCATTCATTCTAAATTTTGCATTTTGCATTCATTCTAAATTCTGCATTCTGTATTAAAAAATCCGCAACTTTCAAATCTCAACTTTCAATTTTCAATTTCACAGTTTACTTGACTTTCTCCGTCGTTTATACTACAATATATCC
Source organism: Clostridiales bacterium (assembly GCA_031289865.1). GTDB lineage: Bacteria > Bacillota > Clostridia > Christensenellales > JAISNN01 > JAISNN01. Next base: position 2,092 of record JAITOQ010000043.1, on the reverse strand, counting down.
GCTATGGAATTTTTTGAACTGATGAAACAAGTGGAAAAGCCGGGGCGTTACGTCGGCGGCGAATACAATTTGCCCGATATGGACAAAAAAGCGGACGTACGCGTCTGTCTTTGCTTTCCCGAAACCTACGAAATCGGCATGAGTAATCTGGGTCTTCAGATACTCTATTCCGCGATAAATTCTCAAAAAGAATTTGTCGCGGAGCGTTGCTTTGCGCCGTGGACGGATTTTGCGGCGGTGCTTCGCGAAAACAAGCTCCCGCTCATGTCGGTCGAGACCAAAAAGCCCTTAAAGGAATTTGATATCCTCGGCTTTTCGGTACAGCACGAATTGATATACACAAATATCCTCTACATGCTCGACCTTGCGGAGATTCCGCTCCTTGCTCGTGAGCGCGGAAACGAATTTCCCGTCCTCTTGGGCGGCGGTCCGTGCTGTGTCAATCCTATGCCCTACGCGGACTTTTTGGACGCGGTACTCATAGGCGAGGGCGAGGACGCTATCGTCGAATTTACACGGCTCTATAGCGCGCACAAGCTCCGCGCCGACTACGACAAAACCGCTTTTTTGCGCGACGCTATGAATATCAAGGGGATTTTTATCCCCGCCCTTTCCGACGAAAAAACCGTCGTAAAAAAAGTTTGGGTAAAGGACTTTGACGCGGCGATTCCTCCGCAAAAACCCCTCGTCCCGAATATCGAAATCGTCCACGACCGTGCGGTCGTCGAGCTGTACCGCGGCTGTAGGAGCGGCTGTAGGTTTTGTCAAGCGGCATTCTTTTACCGACCTATCCGCGAACGAAGTCAAGAAACCCTCAAAAAGACCATCTTTTCGCTCATCGAAAACACGGGATTTGAGGAAATCACTCTCGCCTCGCTAAGCACGAGCGACTACAGTTGCCTCCGCTCGCTCCTAAACGAAATCAAGCCCGAAGTGCGCGCACGGCACATAAATCTCTCTCTCCCGTCCTTGCGTCTCGACAGTTTTTTTGCCGAATACACGGACAACACGCGTAAAAGCTCCCTCACGTTTGCGCCGGAGGCGGGTACGCAGCGTATGCGCGACGTCATCAACAAGAATATCACCGACGAAAATATACGCGAATCTATCGGGAGCGCGATCCGAAACGGCTACCGAACTCTCAAGCTCTATTTTATGATCGGACTCCCCACCGAAACCGACGACGACATTCTCGGCATCGTCGAAACCGTCAAGAATATTCGCGCTCTATACCGCGAAATCAAGCACGACAACTCCCTCACCGTGACGGTCAGTACGTCGGTATTTATCCCTAAGCCCCTCACCCCGTTTGAGCGCGAACGCATGATCACGGAAGAAGAGGCGGTCGCCAAACAGACCCTCCTCAAAAACGCGTTCCGACCGATGAAAGGCGTGACCTACAGCTATCACGACGCAAAATCCTCCCGTCTCGAATGCGTCATGGCACGCGGAGGACGCGAGCTTGGGCGCGTGATACTGAACGCATACCGCACAGGCTGTTTTTTTGACGCGTGGAGCGAACGCTTTGACGCAAAAAAATGGACGGAAGCTTTTACCGCATCGGGGCTTGACCTCAACTCTTACCTAAACGAAATACCGAAAGACGCGCCCCTACCGTGGGACTTCATCGATTTTTCTATTCGCCGCGACTACCTCAAAAACGAACGTGAAAAAGCGTACAGAGGCGAAACGACCGACGGGTGTTTTGAGGATTGTAACAAGTGCGGAGCGGGCTGCCTTCCGACGCGTAAAAAGTTGAAAATTGAAAGTTGAAAATTGCGGAATAAAAAGTAGGTGTCATTCTGCATTAAAAAAGTTCAACTCCAAAAAGGAAAACCATGATAACTATAAAGTATAAAAAAATCGGCAACGCCGTATATGTTTCACACATCGACACGCTCCGTACGGTCATTCGTTCGATTCGCCGTGCGGGGCTTTCGATATCGTATTCTCAAGGGTTTAATCCCCATCCGGAGCTTTATCTTTCGCCGCCGTTACCGCTGTTTGTCGAGAGCGAAGCGGAGTATTTTTCGGTTGACGCGAAAGAGTCCGCGGAGGATTTTTTGATACGTTACGCAAAGTCCGCGGTGTC
>JAITOQ010000028.1 GCA_031289865.1 Clostridiales bacterium | reverse complement strand
TTCGGGAAATTTCCCCTTTAAAAAAGCCGCGTCCGCGTCGGAGATTTTGTTTCCGCTTTTCGGTATCAGTCCTCCGTAACTATTGTATGCGCCTTGATACAAGACGATTTCGCCCTCGTTATTTTTGATAAAGGTACGCGCATTAGCTTGAAATTCGTTGTAGTTGAGTATCGTCACGCAAAGTCCGAGTACGGCAAACATGACGATACAGATAAAAATCGTGCCGACAGTGCGGAATTTCCGCGCCGCGAGATTTCGCCAAGACAGAAAAAAGACGTCGCCGGGTTTTAAGGACTTTTTGTCCTTTAAAAATGACTTGTCAGCATTGTTTTCAAGAGAAAAGTTGTCGGACGCGGGGTGACTTTTAAACCTTGTTTCGTGCAAAACCGCCGTGAGTTTGTCCTTATTTTGATTGAGAAAATCAACGTCTTTTTGCGTGATTTTTTTGTGATAGGGGAGGTATAGAACCGCGTCGTTAACCTCCGTGTCCTCTAAAAACAACGGGTTTTTTATCTTGTCCGAGACCACTCGCCCGTCGGACAATTCTATGATACGGTCGGCGTACCGTTCCGCGCTTTCGCGGTCGTGAGAAACAACGACGACAAGGACGGTTTCGGAGAGTTTTTTTAAGATGTCAAAGAGAATTTTTCCGTTCGCTTCGTCCAATTTTCCCGTGGGTTCATCAGCCAAAACGATTTTCGGCTCCTTGATAAGCGCACGCGCAATCGCCACGCGCTGTTGTTCGCCGCCCGAAAGCTGTTGTATTTTCTTTTTGGCTTTGTCCGAAAGCCCGACCGCGTCCAAAGCCCTCGCGGCTTTTTTTCGGTCGGCGCGGTTTCGTTTGAGCCGCTCCGAGAGGAGGACGTTTTGCTCCGCGTTTAAGCCTTGATTCAGATTAAATTCTTGAAATATAAAGCCTATCGCGTTGTTTCGGTATGCGTCATAGTCGATATCGCGTCCGAGCGCAAGTCCGTTCGCTGTCACCGTACCGCCCGACGCGCCGTCCATACCCGCCATCAGATTGAGGAGAGTAGACTTTCCCGAACCAGATTTTCCCACGACAAAAACCATTCCTTTTTGGGGGAATGTCAGATTGACGTCCTTTAGCGCGGCAACCTCGCTGCTGCCGCTCCGGTAGATTTTCGAGAGGTTTTCTAAGCGTATCATAGTGTTTTTAAATTATAGCATAAAGTGAGGAAGAATGCAATACGGTTTTAAATATTTAAGACGTTATCTTTTGTCACGACCGCAATTTTTTTGTTGTAGATAAAGAATACGACGGCGGCGATCGCGCTCCCTATGATACTTGCGATCGGGAAAGATATCCACACCGTCGCCGCGCCCGTCAGCTTACCGAAAAGAAGCGCGAGCGGCGGTACAAAAACAAAGCTTGCCGCAAAAAGAAAAACGGCGACCGCTTTCTTTCCCGTCGATTGTAAAAGTACACCCACTGCCGACGGCAAAAACATAAAAGGGAGTGCCGCTGCTATCCACCTGAGCGCGGACGCTCCCGCGTCGGCAACGGCGTCATCCGCGGTGAAAATTTTTATTAAAATCCGCGGTATAGACTCGCAAATAATCAGCGGTACGGCGGCGGCTACAAACGAAAAAAGAACCGTATATTTCATTGCGCTTTTTATCCGTTCGGGCTTTTTTGCGCCGTAGTTGTAGCCCGCTATCGGCTGTAAGGCTTGAGTGATAGCCGTAAACGGCACTATGCAAAACATGAGAAGTTTACTGACAATGCCGTATATTATCTGTAGGTCGCCGCCGCCGACCGCCTTAAATACGTTGTTTAAAAGAGCCATGCCCACGGCAATCGAGCCGTTTTGTACAAGAGAGGGAAAACCCGTCGTCAAAACGTCGCCGAGGGTCTTTGTGTTCCACCTTGCGCCCTTAAAATCAAGCGACGAAAATTTTAAAAAGAACAGCATTGCCGTGATAAAACCCGTCACTTGACACGCGAGCGTAGCGAAAGCCGCACCTTTTACGCCGAGTTTGAATACGAAAATCAGAACCGCGTCCAAAATTATATTTACCGAAATAGGGATTACCCATTGAAGCAAAGCGAAAAGCATTTTGCCTTCCGCACGCATTACCGCCGAAAAGCCCGTAGAAAACACGTTGCCGACGAGCAGTATAATTAAGTATTGCTTCGCGTATACCTTTAGGCTGTCCGCCGTTCCCAAAAGATTCAAAAGAGGATTGATAAAAATAAGTCCAAGCGCGGTTATGACAAGCGCGGTCGTCCAAAAAGCAACCGCCGCAACGAGTACGGTTTCGCCCGCTTTTTTCTTGTCGTTTTTTCCGAGAAGCCGTGAAACGAGAATCGCCGCGCCGCCGCCTATCGTCATGGCTATCGCGCCTTGCAATATGGTAAATGGAAGTACGGACGTAATGCCCCCGAGCGCGTCCGCGCCTATGCCGCGTCCGATAAAAAGCGCGTCCGTCAAGGTATAGACGCTGTTTAGGGCGAGCGCGAGAAACGTAGTCAGCGAGTAACTAAGTATCAAGCGGGGAATGCTTTTTTGCTCTAAAGCTTTGAGCTTATCGTCTTTCATTTTGACAACCTTTTTAATGCCGAGAAGGATATTTTTGCGAATATCTTATAACCTACCGTACCCGCCAAATATGTGATATTAAAAAATTTTCCGAAGCCCTTAAAGCGTGAAAAACGCTCCGTGTACATGACTGTTGCAAGGTAAACGGTTAATAGGTGATAGCGGATTTTTTCCTCCGCACCCGTATCGATCGGCGCGGCGGCATAGCGGTTATAACGCGGTACTATACCTTTTTTTGCGAAGTTTTTTAACCCTTCGGGCATGATAAAATCGCCTATAGGATCGCCCCAAAATCCGCGCTCGAGATCCAATACGGAAAGCCGTATCCCGTCGGGCGTTTTTTCGCAAAATAGATTCATCGGGTGTAAATCAAAATTTACAAATACACTCGATACGTTTTTTAACGCGTCCGAAAACCTATCTATGTAAAGCAGCAGCTTTTTGCCGACCGCGCATTTTTTACCGAAAGAAGCCGCGTCGTCTATCAATATCTGTGTCATGTGAGTCAAGCCGTCTTTCCAATTATCGCAAAGTCCCGCTTGATCATAACCGTATCCCGCGCCTTTTATTTTGTGAAATTCCGATAAAATCCACGCCCATTGCTCATTGACCTCTTCCTTTTCTGACGGGGTGAGCTTTGTCTTGTCGAGCCGCTCTCCGCTCAAAAAATCCATGATAAAATACGGGGTAGGGATGATGCTTTCGGAAAAATCCGCGAACGCTATTTTAGGGGTTTTAATCGCCGTTTTTTCACTGAGCAAGCGGTAAAAATTCACCTCCGACGCCATAAGATTCCGCTCGTGGGTCAAGACCTTTACGCTCTTTTGGGGAGCAATCTTTAGGACGTATTTTTTGCCGTCCTTATCGACCGCCGAAAAAACGCTGTTGTACCAACCGTCCGAAATCTCCGCTATTTCGCTCACCGCACCTATTCCCGCCGCATTAAAAACGGCGCGGATTCGGTCATGTGTCACTTGAAATTTTGTAATGCTTTTCAT
>JAITOQ010000022.1 GCA_031289865.1 Clostridiales bacterium | reverse complement strand
GGCGCGTTTCGGCTTTCCCGCGCCGAAATTTTGTCCGGCGACCGACGACACAGACATCTGCATAGCGAGAGCGGGGAGGATAGCGACCGAATTTATCTTACCGACGACGCTTATCGCGGTTGTTCCCGCGACGCTTGCGACGGTATCCGCGACGCCCGTGAGTACCATAAACGACATTGTGGTGAGCGCGCCTTGTATCGCGGCGGGCAGTCCGATTTTCAAAATCTTTTTGCATAACGCTTTGTCGATCCTAAAGCTTTTCGGACGGAAGTCAAAGACGAATTTCTTTTTGCGCAAAAACACGATAGACAAGACGAAGCTTATCGCTTGCGCTATTATCGTCGCGAGAGCCGCGCCCGCCGCGCCCATCTTAAAAGGTCCGACGAATAATAGGTCGAGTAGGATATTGATGACCGTCGCGACCGCTACAAACATCAGAGGGTGACGCGAATCGCCCATTCCGCGGAGTACCGAGCTGACGGCGTTGTAGCCGAAAATAAAGATATTTCCCGCGGTACAGATATTGACGTATTTGAGAGCCTCCCGATAGACGTCGGGCGACTCCTTTGTGATAGCGTGCAATATGACGGGATTGAGGGCGAACATAAGCGCGGTAAACGCCGCCGCCGCGATGAGATACAGCGTAAAAATCGTACCGAGTGCCTTGCCGAGGAGCGCGTCCTCCTTTGCGCCGAGGAGCTGAGCGATGACGACCGTCCCGCCTATCGCAAGCCCGCTTATAATGTTGATGACTAAAAAGGTCAATTGACCGCCGACGCCGACCGCCGACGCGCCGATTGCTCCGTTAAAATTTCCGACAATGACCATATCGCTCAAGTTGTACATGGCTTGTAAAAGATTGGCGGCGAGAAATGGCAGTGAAAATCTTATCAGATTTTTTGCCACGCTCCCTTGCGTCAAGTCGGTTTGAAATTTGCTCAAGTTTTTTTCCTCCGTTTTTTGGGCGTTTTTTCCTTTTGACGCCCGTTTTCTCTCTAAATAAATCAAGAAGTAATTATATCACTTTAAAGATATAAACGCAAACGATTTGAGGGTGAATGACGAATGCAAAAGTCAAAATGCAGAATGCAAAATGCAAAATGCAAAATGCAAAATGCAAAATGCAGAATGCAAAATTGCGGATTAAAAAGCAGATGTTCTCTTGTAGGGGCGACCGCCTCGGTCGCCCGTAATCCGAATAATAAAAATCGGTAATTCTCTTGTAGGGGACGATGCCTTCATCGTCCCGTAAAAGCTAAGAACTTAAAACGTGTGCCGTATAAAAATAAAGGCAAAAACGTAAAAAAAATAAAAAAACCTTTAAAAAGGTATTGCTTTCGAGATATGCTTTTGGTATAATAGGAGTATACAAGGCGTGAGGTCAAAGCCCGAAGGAGTTTTTAAAATGAGCAAGAAAGAAAATAAGGTCAAAAGTCCGAAAATAAAAAAGAAACGTATAGTACTTAAGGTTGTTCTTTCCGTTGTGATTGTCGCGGTCGCCGCGTTTCTTGTGTTTGCGGCGGTGCAGCTTTTCGGGGTCAATATTGAATACGTCCGCACGGAGGGGGGTTGGGAGCTGAAAAGCTACACCGTCGGAGCGTGGCGGCAAAACGAGGTCGTCACAGTGCCGTCCGAATACAAGGGCGAAAAGGTTGTCGCGATAGGAGAGTACGCGTTTCAAAATGAACACGGGATAATAAAAATTGTTGTTCCCGACAGTGTCGACAGAATCGGCGGATGGGCTTTTTTTGATTGCATAAAGCTGAAAGAAATAGAAATTTTGGGCGATGTAAAGAGAATAGAGGAGCAGACGTTTGCATATGATATCGCGCTCGAGCGAGTGATACTTCCGAATAGCGTGACTTTTATCGGAGGAGGGGCTTTTAGAGATTGCTTTTCGCTCAAAAATATTGAAATTCCCAAAGACACTGATGTCGTCGGACCTTGGGCTTTTGAAAATTGCATTTTACTTGAAAGTGTAACGATACCCGAAAATGTGACTAAATTAGATTACCGTATGTTTTCCGGCTGCACAAGTCTTATCGAAGTCATTCTGCCCGACGGCTTGACGGAAATCGGTTATTCGGCTTTTTCGGATTGTACGGCACTTCCGTCGATTATTATTCCCGACGGGGTGACTGTTCTCGGGGGTTCGGCTTTTTCGGATTGTACGGAGCTTGCCGCTATTATTCTTCCCGACGGATTGACGGCTCTCGGAGATTCGGCTTTTCGGGGTTGTACAAAGCTTGCGTCCGTTGTTCTTTCCGACGAAATTAAGACCTTGGACAACGGAGTGTTTTTGGATTGCGTAAGTCTTAAGTCGCTTGTTCTTCCGAGCGGTTTAGAAGAAATAGGGTATTTGGCGTTTAGCGGCAGCGGATTGGTCGAGATAGATATACCCGACGGGGTAAAGAGCATTTGGAGCCTTGCGTTTACGGGATGTTTTGATCTTGAGGAGATTCGCGTGAGCGCGGGTAATACGACCTATGCGGCTTTAGACGGCGTATTATACAACAGAGCGACTACATATCTTCTTATATATCCCGTGGGTAAAAAAGGCGCGTACACTATGCCGAACACCGTGACGGAAATAGACAGCAACGCTTTTGGCTACAACGAAAATCTAAAGTCGATAACCCTTTCAAACAATATAGGCACGAGCATTTGGCATTATTATGATGGGTTCGCGTACGTATTCAAGCAATGCGTAAATCTAAACGAAATTCAAACAAATACTCACGCGTCGTTTTTTGCGGTTGACGGGGTTTTGTATTGGCAAGATACTTACGGCGAGTCCGTATTATGTTACTTTCCGCAAGCAAAACAACAGACGGAATTTACCGTTCCGGATTCGACGGTAGGTATGGCAAGCTATGCTTTTTATAATGCCAGATATCTTGAAAAAATTGTTTTTTCCGAAAACTGCGCGGTACAAGTGATAAGCTACCAAAACTTCTACGGTTGTACATCTTTAAAAAGCATAGAAATGTCAGACGAAATCACGGAAATAGGCAGTGAAGCCTTTTATGGCTGCACCTCTTTAAAGCGCGTAGACTTGCCGGCTAAACTCATAACGATAGGTAGCGATGCGTTTTATAATTGCTCCGCTTTAACTTCGGTCACGCTTCCCGACGGCTTAAAAACCATAGGAGTAGCGGTATTTTGCGGCTGCTCATCACTAAAAAGCATTTCAATTCCCGACAGCGTGGAGAGTATCGGAAGCGACGCGTTTTGGAAGTCGGGGATATGGGATCAAACGCCGGACGGTCAGACGATATATATCGGAAGCTGGGCGATCGGATATAAAGGCGACTCTTACGTGTCGGCGTACAATATCAACGATATAATGAAAGGCGATTACACAATTAAATTTGAGATAAGAGAGGGTACACGCGGTATTGCGGGCGGTGCTTTTCATCGCGGAAACGGGAGCTTTTCGCCGATAACAAGCTTGCGTATTCCGGAGAGCGTCCTATATATCGGAGATGCGGCTTTCGGTCGGTGGTACGGACTCAAGAGCTTGAATATCCCGAACGGGGTGAGGAGTATCGGATCAAGTGCTTTTATGTATTGCGAGGGCTTGATTGACATAACTATTGGCGCGGGTACAACGGAAATCGGCAGCAACGTATTCAGCGGCTGTTTTAATTTGGAGCGAGTGACGGTTGACGGACAAAACATGGTATACTGCTCGGCGGACGGGGTTTTGTACGACAAGGAAAAGACGATGATAATTTATTATCCGTTTGCTAAACGCGGCGCGTGGATTATACCGGAGGGCGTGACGGATATAGACGATAGTACGAATATTTTTGAAAATAATAACAAAATCACCTCTATCACAATACCTTCTACCTTGATCTCATGGAATTATTCGCGGCTCAGTTATCATTATGTCGCGCTCACCGATATTCATGTGAGCGTTGACAATCCCGTATATTGGTCGGCGGGCGGTGTTTTGTATAGCGGCGATACATTGCTGGTTTATCCGCGTGCAAAAACGCAAACGGAATTTACCGTACCCGACGGGATTTTATATATAGCGGACAGAGCTTTCTATTTAAACGGTTATATAAAAAAGGTGATACTTCCCGACGGACTTTTGCGGATAGGCAGCTCTGCTTTTGACCGCTGTAGCGCGCTATCGGAAATCAATATTCCCGACAGCGTAACATGGATAGGGGATTATGCATTTTCCATGTGCGACAAGCTCATCGGTATAGAATTGCCCGATAGTATCACACATATCGGCAGCGGTGCTTTTTCGTCTTCGAATATGCTTTATGAAAACGGTACCGAAAGAATCGGCGGAGTGATCTATATCGGGAATTGGGTAATCGGTTATTATGCTACGGATGGCTTACTTGAGATACGGGCGGGAACACGCGGGATAGCGGACGGCGCGTTTAGTGCCTCATGGCGGTTTACGGGCGATTGCGTTATTCCCGAAAGCGTGGAGTATATCGGAACGGATGCATTTCGTGGCTGGACAGACGGCATGACAATCTATGTCAAAGGCAAACCCGAAAATTATACGGGTTGGGGCGATTGGTTAAACGGCGTTAACACGAATATCGTTTGGGACGCATAGTACCGACAAAAACAAAGGATTAGACAACAAAAATACAGCGGACGTTTTGAATAACGTTCGCTATTTTGTTGTCACGAGGTTTTTCATTCGTGCGGGACGTCCCCTACAATATGACACGGGCGACCGAGGCGGTCGCCCCTACAATTTGATTCGGATACGGGGACGATGAAGGCATCGTCCCCTACAAGAGGACACCGACTTACAAAAAAAAATGTTACAAGTGTGACGTATAAAAATTCAAAAAAGATGCCATCATTATAAATACTTATTCCATTGACGGGAGGCGCATGCCTTTAGTCAAAGGGGATAAAAAAACGGAGGTATTTCATATATGAGAGGTTATCAACAAGTGTTACTCGATCCGGCGGAATGCGTTCTGCTTGTAGTGGATCATCAGCCGCAGATGTATTTCGGCATCGAGGGCAAAAAGCGCGCTTGCGTTTTAAACGCGGTCAAGGGTTTGACAAAAACCGCGGCGATTTTTCAAGTACCCGTCGTCATGACGACGGTGACGGCTGTGGATTTTGGCGGGCCGATGGTAAAGGGGGTACTCGACGTGTTTGCGGGGCATCACCCGATCGATCGGACGACCCTAAACGCGTGGGAGGATACGCGTGTCAAAAAAGCCGTAAACGACACAAAACGAAAAAAGCTCCTTATCGCGGGGCTTTGGACGGAGGTCTGCGCGACGCTCCCCGCGCTTTCGGCTATGCAAGACGGCTTTGAGGTCTATGTGGTCGTCGACGCTTGCGGCGGTTCGTCCTATGAGGCGCACGATGCGGCGGTGTTGCGTATGACTCAAAACGGCGTGACTCCCGTCACTTGGCAAAGCGTCCTACTCGAATTTCAACGGGATTGGGCTGACAAAGCGACCTATGCCGCCGTCAACGCACTCATTACGGAATGCGGCGGCGCGTACGGACTCGGTCTTGAATATGCGAAGGTCATGAAAAAAAGTTGAGAATTGAAATTTGAAAGGATCTTTCGCAAAGCTCAAGACGACACCCGCTTTTTTATCGATTTGTAATAAAATCCGATTGTAATAAATTCCAATATTTTCATTTTGTTCACGCATAATTCACGAGTGAAGAATACTATAATAGTATTATACACGGCTAATAATATCCTAAAATGATATTCACAAGGAGATCGCCATGAAAAAAAGAGTATTGCTGACGGGCGCGACGGGAAATGTGGGAAGAAACACGTTGGAAGTATTGTTAAAAAACGATTATGATGTGACGGCGTTTGACCTACCTAATAAGAGGTCAAAAAAGATCCTCGGCGCATACAAAAACAAAATCAAAGCGGTTTACGGCAGTATAAACGACGTTTCGCTCGTGGAGAGGTTGGTGTCTGACGCCGACGTCGTGATCCATCTCGCGGCGATTATTCCTCCGCTTGCGGACAAAAAACCCGAGCTTGCAAAGCAAGTGAATTATCTTGGGACGGAGAATATCGTCCGCGCAATCAAGGAGCGCAATCCTTCGTGTTTCCTCATTTTTTCCTCGTCTATCAGCATTTACGGGGATAGAACGGAGGATTATCGAATCAAAACCACCGATCCGCTCACGCCGAGCGAGGGGGATTATTACGCATTGACCAAAATCGTTTCCGAAAAAATGATTCGCGAAGCGGGGATAGGCTACACGATTTTCCGTTTTTCGGCGATTATGGGACTACCGCATACCGACCCTCTGATGTTTCACATGCCGCTCGATACAAAGCTTGAGATTGCGCCGTCGAGCATGACTGCCGAAGCTCTCGTGAAAGCGTGCGAGAACGCGGATAAGCTCAACGGTCGGATTTTTAATTTGGGCGGCGGGGAAGCTTACCGCACCGATTACAGAGCCTTTTTGAGCGAAATGCTTAAGCTGTACGGACTGAATTTTAAATATTTTAACGAGAAAGCCTTTGCAGAAAAGAATTTTCACTGCGGCTATCTCGAAGATTCTTACGTCCTAAACGACATTTTGGACTTTCAGCACGGCACGATCGAGGACTATTACGCTTTTGTCAAAAAGCACACCCCCTCGATCATACGCTTCTTTTCCAGAATCTTCGC
>JAITOQ010000212.1 GCA_031289865.1 Clostridiales bacterium | reverse complement strand
ACGGAAAGAAAATCGATTTTGAGAGATTAGACATAAAAGCTTTGCGGTTCGGTTACGGCGAAACCGAAATCCTCAAAGGCATAGACCTTACGGCAAAAAGAGGGGAGATTATCGGGATTTTCGGCGCGTCGGGCGGCGGCAAAAGCACCCTCCTCAAACTGCTTTTGCGGTTTTGGCAAAAGGACGGCGGACGCATAGAATACGACGGTATAGAAGCGGACGAAATCGACTCCGACAGTCTCCTCAAAAACGTCACGCTCATCAGCCAAACGACCTATCTTTTTGACGACACGATAGAATACAATCTAAAGATTGCAAAGCCCGACGCGACGGAAAAAGAATTGATCGAGGCTTGTAAAAAAGCGTCTATCCACGACTTTATCGCGGAGCTTTCCGACGGCTACAATACGCGGGTAGGGGACTTAGGCGACAAGCTGTCGACGGGCGAGCGTCAGCGTATCGCGTTAGCACGTGCGTTTTTGCGCAACAGCCCGCTCATCCTCTTAGACGAACCTACAAGCAACGTAGACAGTATCAACGAGGGCGTCATTCTCGCCTCTTTAAAAGCGCAAAAGCATGATAAATGTATAATCCTAATCTCCCATCGCGAATCCACCATGGCGGCAGCCGATAGGGTTTTTAGATTAGAAGAAGGAAAGCTTGTTAAAGTTGAAAATTGAAAGTTGAGAGTTGAAATTGCGGATTTAAAAGAGCAGTCGGTATTCTCTTGTAGTAGTCCGTATCTGTTGCGAATTTGGATGCAACGTCACGTTGCCAACTTTCAACTCTCAACTTTAAAAAAGTATTGACTTACACCGCATTTTATGCTATACTCTCTTATAAGACAAACCGCGCTATTGCGGTTTTAGGGGTGTATAAAATGAGGATCTTTAAAATTAGATATTACTCATTGTTTTCCGCATTGTTTTCCGTCGGGATTTATTTCGGCTTGCCGTATCTCAACGGCTTGTCCTTTCTCGACATTCTCGAATCACAAGACTTGACCTTGTTTTTATACTACATGCTGTTAAGTCTGTTTTTTGCATCCTCAATCGTATTGTTGATTTACATATATGCCGTCGCCTTTTTTAAAAAGGACGTAAATAAATTACCCTACAACAAAGCGACCGCGAGATTTACGCTCCTATACGTCGCTTTGACGTCTTGTATTATACTTATCATGTCGTTATTCGGGGAATATAGCTTTACGCGTTACATATGGAGTGCTTCCGTAGCAAGTAGCGATTTTGTGGGAACTGTCATTTATGTTATAGACGGGGTAAGTTGCTATCAATTATTTATTCTCGGAATAATTATCGGTTCGTTTGCCGCTAATATCAACGCAAAAAAGCACATCAAAGGAATTTATTTAACGTTGACATTTACTTTTTTCATTTCCGTTCTATTTTTGTTTATAAAGTTTATGTCTTATGCGGTTATATCAGAGTATATTATTTTAGGTCAAACGGCTATTTTGTTTTTGTTAGCAACGGTAAATTTCTTCACATATTTCAAAACAAGCACCGTTGTGTCAAAGATAACATATCTAAATTTATTGGTTTTTCCAATCGTTATGATATTGAATGCCGCCCATGTCGATAGTCCTCTTCTCTTTTTTTATAATGAAACAATTTTGTCCTCTATCCTTTCGGGAATTCCTATATTCCTCTGTTCTTTAGTGTTTTTCCAAATCCTTATTCTGTTTTTGAAAAACAAACCGAAAGAAGTACCGCCAGTCGCATAGTTATGCTTTATAAAATTACCATTATGTAGAAGTGACGGCGAATGCCGACTCCGCAATTTTCAACTCTCAACTTTCAACTTTCAATTTCCAAAAAGTATTGACTTACACCGCATTTTATGCTATACTCTCTTATAAGACAAACCGCGCTATTGCGGTTTTAGGAGTGTAAAATGAGGATCTTTAAAATTAGATATTACTTATTGTTTTCCGCATTGTTTTCCGTCGGGATTTATTTCGGCTTGCCGTATCTCAACGGCTTGTCTTTTATCGACATTCTCGAATCACAGGATTTGACATTGTTTCTATACTACGTGCTGTTAAGCGTGTTTTTTGCCTCGTCAATCGTATTGTTGATTTACATATATGCCGTCGCCTTTTTTAAAAAGGACGTAAATAAATTACCATACAACAAAGCGACCGCGAAATTTACGCTCCTATACGTCGCCTTGACGTCTTGTATTATACTTATCATGTCGTTATTCGGGGAATATAGCTTTACGCGTGAGATATTAAGAGGTTATAGTGCTTATTTCGACGCGGCAAGTTTTTATCAATTATTTGTCTTTGGGATTATTTTGGGTTTGTTTGTCGCTAATATCAACACAAAAAAATACATCAAAGGAATTTGTTTATTATTGTCCCTTGCTTTTTTAATTGTTCCTCCGATTGCGACTTTTGGCGCGATATATGAGAGCAGTATATATACATATAGTACCGTAGGTCTAATAGCAGTATTGTTTTTGTTAGCGACGGTAAATTTCTTCACACATTTCAAAACAAGCACTGCCGTATCAAAAATAGTGTATTTGAATTTCTTTGTTTTTGTAATAGATTTGATTATGCTTGCCGCAGGTGTTTATTATCTGCCTTTCTATTTTTATGACGAAACAATTTTGTATGTCCTCTTTATAAATTCTCCTTTAATCCTCTGTTCTTTAGTGTTTTTCCAAACCATAATTCTGTTTTTGAAAAACAAACCGAAAGAAGTACCGCCTACCGTATAGTTACGCCTAAAATTCGAGGATATTACAAAAAAGTATATTACAAAAAAAGGAGCTTGTAAAAATGCCGAAAGACAAAACTATCATTGTTAAAGGGATAGACGTTAGATATAATCGTTATAATCAAAACGACTATTTGTCGCTTACAGACATAGCAAAATTTAAAAATGCGGAAAATCCGAACGACGTTATAAAAAATTGGCTTAGAAACCGAATGACTATTGAGTTTTTAGGGATTTGGGAAAGTCTGTACAATCCTGATTTTAACCCCGTCGAATTCGACGGGTTTAGAAATGAAACGCTGTTGAACGTAAACGTGAAACACGAAAAATTGCTTGCATTACCCGAAGACAAATGGCTAAAATCATGAACGATTATATTATTCGCAAAGCAAACGATGAGGACATTGACGCTATTGTCTGTTTTATCAAGCGAACGGGGAAAAGTAATAACATATAAGGGAGCAATAAATGCCAAACAAGAACGAATATTCGGAAAAGTCCAACCAAACTCCGTATGCCGCGCTTGACGAATATATCCGTCTTTCGGAGCCTGCGGCAAAGGAAAAGGGCTACGCGTGGCAGACGGCGATCGGTCTGCAAGCAGTGGACGGGTTAAAGCCGTCGGAGTATTTGCTCGCAACTGCCAAGCAAAATATCGACGGCGACATTACCTTTGACGAGGTAAAGGACCGCATAGAGGGTTATTACAAAACAAATCCCGTGAGGGCGTACGACGGCGACCGCACGGAAGAAGCAGACAAGGTTTCAGCGCGTATTGCCGAGATTTTATCGGAAAAAACTTTTGTGTTCAGTCCCGCC
>JAITOQ010000190.1 GCA_031289865.1 Clostridiales bacterium | reverse complement strand
ATAAAAAAACAACAAGTGTCATTCCGAGCGGAGCGAAGAATCTCAAACGCTTTCAGCTCTTTTTGCGGGACGATGAAGGCATCGTCCCCTACACTAGCAACACGTTTTTCATTCCGATTTTTGTAAAACAAATAAGCCGCCGAGGGTACCGTTACAGACCCATGGCAGCTATTTTACCGTGTTTTATTGAATTTTTGGCAACCGAAACTAACACCGAGCAAGACCTCTCTATGCTCGTCGCAGAGGCTAAATAAGCCCCCCCCCCCCAGACAATACATATTGTGTTACGTTTCATCTGTGCCATGATTTTACTTCCTTTTTTTCAAAGATTTCCATTAAATCAAATTCATTGTACCACTATTTGTAAGCTTTGTCAATACCTTTTTAAAAGTTTTTAAATTTTTTGCTTCGCATAAAAAAGTCGGTGTCATTCTGAACGAAGCGAAGAATCTAAAACGATTTCTCCGAATCACCTTTAATCAGAATGACACCGACTTCTTTAAAATCCGCTAACTTTTTTATCTTACTTTTGCGCAATTCTTCTGCAAAAGTCTAGTCAATGCATAAACGTCCACCCAAATCTCCGACGCGCCGTTTGCTTGACTTTCGTCAAAGATGAGCTGCAAGCCGAAATGGAGATGCGGCGGCTTTATGTTGTTTACGTTCGGCTTCGAGCTGTAGCCCGTCATGCCGAGGTAGCCGATAACGTCGCCCGCATGCACAACGTCGCCTTTTTTAAATTCCGCGGGATACGGCTTGTCCTTTCTGAGATGAGCGTAATAGTAATACCGCTTTGTGTCAAAGCTGCGGATTCCGATTCGCCAACCGCCGAAACGGTTCCACCCGATTTCGCTGACGATACCGCCCTCGACGGCGACGATAGGCGTACCTATACTCCCCATGAGGTCATGCCCTAAGTGCCGCCGCTTGTAGCCGAAATTTCTGCTGTTTCCGAAATCGTCATAGTGGCTGTACCGATATCCCGCCGCGATCGGCGAATAGACCTTCATGCCGTACTTCTCGATTTTTATAGTCTTTTCGGGATTTTCGGGGTCGGGTTTTTCTACGGTGTAGCTTCCGAGATATTCGCCCAAAACGGCGGTATAGACCTCTTTATAAAAGGGATAAAGCTTGTGATTTTTTAGCCGTTCGGGGACATTTCCCGACTTGATATCCGCGGCAAGCGTACGCAAGTCTTTTACGGAGGAATTTCCGAAATTTCCGTAACATTTCACAGCGTACAAGCTCAACAGATCGATCCAATCGATAGGAGTACCGCCGTTTGTATGGGATTCTATATCGAGGCTCATAGCCTTTGCGAGTATTTCGTACGGGACGGCAAACTCGCACCACCTTATGAACTTCTTTTTTTCCGTTTCCCCGTCATGCGGAGCTTTTTCGGGATTTTTACCGTGCTCGTTTAAGGCGCGCCAACGCTCCTCCTCGCGCTTTAAAATCGCGTCCAATCTGCTGTCCGACTCCGCGCCGTCCGAAAACCCGAAGCCCCCCTCGTATCCCGCATAGACCTCCGCGTCGCCGACCGCCGACCCCGCCGACGCGGAAACGGTATCACGCTCTGACGGCAAATACGATACCGCCGCGCCGAACAAAGTCAACAATAATCCTAAAATCAAAAAAACCCTTTTCATACTCTCTATTTTGTGATGAAAAAGGTTTTTTATTCAGCAATTAAAACAGATTACAATCCGAATGTCACGCTTATCCACCTAAATATTTTTGAAACAATCGAGGTTCCGTACGAATATTCCAAAATAATATCTTTTGCGTAAAGGTTTAAGACAAACGAAGCGATAAACAAAAGCACCGTCAAAACGATAATCACAAGCGCAAAAGCGGAGAGCAATCTCGCTTGTCTGCGAAAGGAGAGATTCCCGACGACAAAAATCAAAAAGCCCGTAAGCACGCACGCCGCAATCGTATATATCGGGTCATAATCGGGCAAATAGCGCACCTCAGACAGTATCAAAAGGTCCGCGACCAAAAACAGCGCGAGCGCAGCGGCCGCACCGATAAGTGCCGCCAAAGGTTTTTTTACGATAAGATTTCCGCGTCTAAACATAATTTTTCCCCGCTTTGATTTTAGAATTATTACTTTAATTCCTTTTGCAATCTGTATTCCGTCGCGCAAGCCGTCAACCCGAACACCTCGCTCGCCTTTGCTTTTTTGAGCGCGATCGCGCATTCGTTCAGCGTCGCGCCCGTCGTGATAACGTCGTCTATCACGAGTACGGTCTTTCCCTTTACTTTTGACGGTTCGGCGACGGCGAACGCTCCGATCAAATTTTTGTGCCGCTCTTGTCCGCCGAGAAGCATTTGGTGAGCCGTCTTTACCTTTTTTACAAGAACGCCGTCGGCAAATTCTATTCCCAATAATTTTGCAAGGAGTTCCGCAATCAATGCGCTTTGGTTGTAGCCTCTCTCCTTTTCGGATTCGGAATACATAGGCACGGGGACAATCAAATCGGTATGATATTCGCGCCTAAGGTATTCTGTCGCAATCAATTCGGCAAAAATGCGGGCGATATATTTTTTGTTGTAAAACTTTAAATCCTCGACCAACGTCACGGCACGCCCCGTGTAAATGAGCGGCGAATTTACCCGCTCGAAAGCCCTCTTGTGATTTTGACATTCCAAGCAAAACTCCGCCTCGTTGTACGACGGCTTTCCGCAGCACGCGCACACCTTGATGTCGTCCGTCACATACGGCAAACTCAATAAGCACCCTACGCACAACCCGAACCGCGCATCCGCCCTAAGCTCCCTACCGCAAAATAAACAGACCGCATCATTCGGAAACAGCGTATCCAAAAATTTGTTTATGAGGGTTTTAAACATATTATCCTCTTTATACGCTAAATTTTCGCTTCTATACCGCCGAAATCTTCAACTTTTTGCACTTGAAAATCACGAGAATTTCAACTTTTTGCACTTGAAAATCGTCGAAATTTCAACTTATTGCACTTGAAACTCACAAAAATCTCAACTTATTGCACTTGAAAATCGACTGAATATGTTCTCATAACACGCTTAAATTAAGTCTTAAGAATATTATACACCGTTATTGGAGCATTTGCAAGTCAAAAAACAACAAAATATAAACTTTTTGTATATGTCTTGACTTTTCGTCTGTTTTGGATTACAATATAAACTATAATTGAGAATATCGTAAAATGAAATCGGAGGATTATAAAATGAAAAATGAAAGCGGTGCAAAAAACTTGATGTTGACGAGGTTCGGAGCGGAAACGCTGGCAAAGGAAACCCCTCTTAACGAATATCCGCGTCCGCAGCTTAAGCGCGACAGCTATCTGTGCTTAAACGGTAAATGGCGGTGTTCTATCACGAACGCGGCGAACGGCTCTAAATACGACGGCGACATTCTCGTGCCTTTTTCACCGGAAACGCTGCTCTCCGGCGTGTTAAAAACCGTTGAACCGAACGACACGCTCACTTATCAAAGAGAACTTTTTATCCCGGAGGGATTTTTAAACGACATTACCCTTTTGCATTTCGGTGCGGTAGATTATGACTGCTCCGTCAAATTGAACGGCAAGCCCGTAGGCGCGCACAAGGGCGGCTTTCTTGCGTTTTCGCTCGATATTACAGATGCGGTCAAAGCGGGCGCGAACGTCCTTTCCGTGACGGTAAAAGACCCGTCCGACACGGGAGTTCAAGCACGCGGAAAACAAAAGTTGCAAAACGGCGGTATTTGGTATACCCCTCAATCGGGTATTTGGCAAACCGTGTGGATCGAAAGCGTCCCGACGGATTATGTCCGCGGCTTGACGCTGACCCCTAATATCGATACGGGAACGCTCACGGTCAACGCGGAATTCGGAGACGCCGCGCATATCGACGCATACGACGACGGAAAATTGATCGCCTCGGCCGTTCTCAAAAACGGCGTTGCGGAGCTTAATCTGCCTAAGTTTGAATGTTGGAGTCCCGAATGCCCGAAGCTCTACGACTTAAAAATCACCGCGGGCAAGGACGTCGTTTACTCCTATTTTGCCATGCGCAAGTTCTCGGTTGACGTTGACTTTAGCGGCGTGAAACGTCTGTTTTTAAACAACAAGCCGTACTTTCACAAGGGCGTGCTCGACCAAGGCTACTGGTCTGACGGGCTGTTGACTCCACCCTCCGACGAAGCTATGATTTACGACGTCACCCTCATGAAACAGCTCGGCTTTAACATGCTCCGCAAGCATA
>JAITOQ010000180.1 GCA_031289865.1 Clostridiales bacterium | reverse complement strand
GACGAGCGCGGCTGTTCCGAAAAACATATATGCCGACTCCAATGTTTCGTCGGGGGTGACCTTGTTTGTCACCAACAAAACACCGTGAGTCAAAAGAACCGCCGCCATGACTATTAAGCTAACCCGTATTTCCGAAAAGACCGAGTAGATGTCGTATTTTCCGTGAAACAGCCGCACCGCGACCCACACAATCGTCGATACCCCGAATACGAGGTACAGCGAAAGGGTGATTTTAAAGACGTTTACGTTGTTTGAATAAAAGATAAACAGACAGTCAACCGCCGCAAACAGATTTAAAAGGACGTTGACCGAACGCTCCTTTGCGCCCGTCGCAAGCCGCGCCCACTGATAAAAAATGACGGTAAAAAAGACCGCGACGGTCATAATCACCTTTACAATCGTGACAAAGAGCCGTAAAGTCTCCACGCCCTCCGTCATGTAGTTCAGCATCATAGACAAAAACAACACGACAAACAGCACCGCGAACGAAAACGTAAAAATTGTACTCTTTTTTTGCTTAAAATATTCGACGATAGTCATAACCTCTCCCCCTAAAAGCCGAAATTTAATCCCTTGCGCACAACGCAAAAACTAACCCTCCGCTTAAATGTTAGGATTAGTATACCACATATGGAAAAAAAAAACAATTTCTTTTTAGAAGAAATGCAAAAAAGGCAACGTGACGTTGCATCCGCCTCCGCAACCTATCGAGAGGAAAAAGTTTTTTAGTAGCCCGTTCACCGATTTTTATCAATTATAAAGATTCCGAATGGCTTTCAACTGCTTCTCCGAAAGCGAACCGATAAATGTCAGCCCGTCCTTGTCCGCACGGTAGCGTTGAATGTCGTGATAAAAAAATTCTTCGGGCGTGGAATTGCACGCGTCGATGATCTCTAAAAGTACGGGGAGCGACGGAATAAAGCCGTTTTGCTCCATTCTGTTTATATACGAATCCGTCTTTCCGATGTTGAGACTCAACGCCCGCGCCGATAAATTTGCCCGATTGCGGATATAGCCGACCCTAAAAATAATCTCTTGTGTATCCATAGCAAAACCTTTTTCTTTCATTTTAACAGTCGCGGGGGCGGTTGCTATGATACCCCAAATCCCCAAAATATATACAAAATAAATATTTTGAATATTTTTAGTATATACTATTGACTTTCAATTCGTTTTGGTGTATACTGTGAGTAAATAAAAACCAAAAAGGAGAATACAATCATGAACTCAACAAAGCATACCCTACAAAAGATCGCCGGCGTCTTTCAAATCATTGTCGGAATTTTCGTTATCATCATAGGATTTATCGGAACCTTCATATGGCAAATCGCCGCAAATTTTCTTGGTGACATCAGCGGTCTTGTGGAGAGCTTCTACACGCCGGATTTACATTTTACAACGGGACTCAGTACGGCGGGCTATGTGGTCTTTATTTTGATTATCGCCGTCGGTATCGCTATGACGGTATTGGGCGGAAAATTGACTGCTTATCCCGTAAACAATGTTTTTACTCAAAAATCACTTGTTATAAATCCCAAAGCGAAGCCTATCAACGATAAGCTCGCCGTATCTATCGCCGCCATCGTCATCAATCTGCTCTTTTTATTTACCGCGTTAGGCGTCGGATTTTCCCCTTACATACATCTCGCCCCTCTCCTAATCGCCTTACTTGCGGGAATCGCCTTGTTTTTAAAGCACCCCGAAAATTCACCCGAAGCAATTAAGGCAAAAATCGAAGCGCAAAGAGTCCTCGAAGAGGAACAAAGACGTATCCAAAAACAGAAAGAAGAGGAAAAGGAACAAGCCTTAAAAATGCAACAGCAACAGCAGATGCAATTTCAGCAAATGATGCAGCTCCAAATGCAAAACATGTTCACCCCTAATCAGTCCGCACAAAAAAACACCGAACCTCAACCGAAACAAGCGAACGAATCCGTAAACGAATCAAAAACTACGGTTCAGCCGTAAAATCGAGGGTTTTTATGAATCAAACAAAAATAATACTGCAAAAGATTGCGGCGGGATTACACCTCCCTCTCTTATTTATCACTACATATTTTTTAGGCACATATGGCACACAATTCGGAAATTATGCGTTATTCTTGTTCCCGGAAATGTATACCGTCGTTTTTCTCTTCGGTTTATTCGTCAATATACCAATTTTCCCTTGGTTTTATTCCGCGCATTTAACCGTTCCTGAAAACGCAAAACCGATCAACGAAAAATTTGACCTAATGATTGTGATCATCGTCATCGATTTAGCTTTCACGCTCACTTCGATATGGACGGGCTTTGTCGTTTGGGCGCACCTTTCGTCTCTTTTACCCGTCGTTTTAATCGGCATATCCTTGATTTTAAAGCACCCCGCCAACACGCCGGAAGCAATTAAGGCGAGAATGCAAGCGCAGCAAGCCGCCGAAGAAAAACAAAAACTCTTGCAAGAAGAGGGCAACGCCCCGCCAAAAAAAGCCGAACCCATAAAAAAACTCGGTCCTTATAAAAATTTGATCGTAAAACGCATGACGAACGCTATCGGAACGGTACATGCCAAACGCTCCCCCGACGATCTCTATCCGATAGACGAGTTAACGGAGGACCTTAACCTCATTATACAAAAAACACGTTGCCATCCGAGCGCGCTTACGACGGTTCTCATAAAAACAATCCAAGTGAATCCAACCGAATCCGTCAAAAATATTGTCAAAATTTATGCGGAAGCGGATCTCTCGGATTATGCGAGAAAATAAAAAATCCCCAAAAAAAGGAGGCCTATCATGAACAACTCCAATCAAACGGGTTTTCAAGCCTTTGTCGAAAAGGTGAAACTCGGAGCAAAAAAAACCGCTAACGGCGCGGCAAACTTCTATAAAAAGAGGAAAGCTCTGGCTATCTCTATCGTCGCGGCGATACTGATTCTGGCAATCGCCGTACCGATTATTTCGGTGACGGCGGTCAACGGCGCGAGGAAAAAACAAGCCGAAACCCTTTTAACCGAATTTTCCCAAACGCTAAACACCTCAAAAGTCGATAAACTTGCCGACTATATCGTCTTTGAGGACGCAAAAACACAAAACGAATTTAGCGAGGCTGTATCCGAACTATCGGAGCTTGCCGAAACAAATCTGTCCTTTAGCGACATAAAGGTAAAAACCGTCAAGGGCGACACCATGACCGTCACGGCAAAGGTCACTCTAAAGGTTGCGAAAAAAAACGCCTCCGTCCCGTCAAGTTATTCGTTCACGGCGGTAGGAAGCGCGGCTCCCGTCCTCTCCAAGGAATATGAGCTTGTCCTAAAAAAGGTCAACGGTACTTATTACATATTCGCCGAATTAAACGCGAAATTTATCGAGGACGTATTCGGCGCGATTTTTGAAGCCGTTTATGGAAATGAAGAAGAATCAGCCGAAGAAGCCGCATGGAAAAACGCGATACAGACGACGCTTGCCCTCGCAAACGCTGCCGATGCGAATTTTTCGCAGATTATGGACGGCGGCATGACTTATACCATAAATATCGATATTGACGAGGACGAACGCGAGAGCCTCGGACTCCCTCCTAACGGAACCTATCCTGTAGCGAGTATCAGAACGGAAGCATACGCGGACGGAAACAAATGGAAAACCGTTATGGACGACGGCGAAGAAACCGTGACGACCTATTTAACCTTAGAGGATTCCGTCTACTACGTCATACAAGACGGCTATAAATACGCCGTCGATTACGAGGCCGTCGTCGCGACCGTCGAGTACAAAATGAACGTCGCTTTTTGGACGGAGCTTGCGAACGGCTTTGACTACTTTGAATTAAAGGACGGCAAGTATGTCACAAAGCGCGCTACCTCGAAAGAATTTTCTAATTTGATTTACGGCAATATCGACATTGACATGTTTTCGGCATTTTTAAAGCTTATAAATTTGCCCGATTCCTCCTTTGAATTAAGCGTCGCAATCGAAAACGGCGTGATCGTCGGAATGGGCATGACAATGCATATTGTCGAAACGCACGAAAGTGACGACGCACCCGAAGAAGGCTACGAATTTTTCTATGAGGCAAACTTCAATTATGTCTTTACCTACGGCGGCATCGTCGTAACCCTCCCGGACTACGACGAGGACGATGACGACGACGAAACCGACGAGGACGAAAACGAAGATACCGTCTCCGAAACCGCATGGAAAAACGCGATAGAGGCAACAATAGCCGAATTGAGCAGCGATAATCCTAATTATTCGATTGTTGGCGACGGTTACGGTTTTTATATAGACGGTACCGTTTCAAAAAGAATACGTGAAGATTCTTCAATTGAATATTATTCCTTTGAAAACGGCGTTTATTATGAGTATATCTATTCCGATGAAAAATCCTCTTGGTTACGGCAAGAAATCTCTTACGAAGAATATCCGTTGAACGGTTCGAGTATAGCCACACTCTTGTTTATGCTCGACATGTATTTAGACTGTTTCGAGTATTTTGAAGACGGCGAAAACGGTTATACCTTTAAACGGGAAACAGCCTCGGAATTCGCGCAATTCTATGTAGACGCTTTATTAAATATTTACGGATCTGACTCCTTACCTCTGGACTTTAGCATTGAAGCACTAAAAGAATTGTTAGTCGAGTCTATCTTATCGGACTCTTTTAACGAAACCATAAATTTTGCCAACGGAAAAGTCAGCAAAATATACGGAATGATAGTTGCCTACGGCGGCATAACCCTCGAATTACCGACCGACTACATCACGAAATAACCTACGCTTTAAACCCTCTCTCTCACACAAAAAGGACAGTTGCAAAACCGTCCTTTTTGTTTTTTTATGCGTTTCTACAGCGTTTGACTTCCATAATTTTGTTGAATTTTTTCCCAATCACCCACCAAAAGATTGCAAGTTGCACAATATTCGTGTATAATGTCAGTAATATGGCAGTTAAACGCAAAAAATGGCAGTTAAAAAATCGCCGAATTGTTTAACTGCCACAAAAATGGCAGTTAAAGTGGCAGTTAAAGCCAAAAAGGCGGTTATATGTCGTTAGATTTTGAAAACGAACAACTTGAGTTTAAAAAGACGATTGCAGAGCTAAATGAGGCTTGCGTATCAATAGGAGCAATCTTAAATAAGCACAAAAAGGACAGTTGCAAAACCGTCCTTTTTGTTTTTTTATGCGTTTCTATAGCGTTTGACTTTTACTCGTATATCTTATAACTTTTACGAAGATTTGTCAAACGATTTGTACCTCTATTATCAAAACTCTCAATCCCAAATTAAAAAAGCCTCTCTATCGTCTCCGCGACCTCATTTATCCCCGCATTATTTTCGACGGTTATGTCGGCGCAAGCCTCATAGATAGGTTTGCGGACGAGATAGAGTTCTTCGGCGGTAAATTTTGCGGAGAGGGGTCTGCCCGTTCTGGTCAAAAGCGAGAGGTCGCGTTTTAGGTAGACGAGGACGCCGTTTTGTTTTAGGCTTTCGTAATTGGCGTGATTTAAGAGCGCGCCGCCGCCCGTGGCTATGACGAGTCCGCACTTCTTCCCGATTTCGGCGATCATGCGCTTTTCGCATTCGCGGAAATAGGCTTCGCCGCTTCTCTCGAATATCGTCGGTATAAACAAGCCCTCCGCACGCTCGACTTCCGCGTCCGTATCGATAAAGGCGCGTCCCAACCGTTTTGCCAGCGTGCGCCCGACAGAGCTTTTTCCCGACCCCGGCATTCCTATCAAAACGATATTGCGCTTTTCTCTCTCGATTTGCGCGGTCACGGCTTCTATCTCGCCGTCGCGCTCAATCACCCCGTCGCTACGCGCCCCCCCTCCCCGGAGGGGAATCTCGTCAGCCCGTGGCGTTTCGGTTTCAACGATTTTATTATTCCGCAATTCTGCATTCTGCATTCTGCATTCTGCATTCAAAAAGTATTCTGCATTCTGCATTCTGCATTCTGCATTGTTTAAAAACAAGCTCTTAGCATACTTTGCTTGAGCGAC
>JAITOQ010000124.1 GCA_031289865.1 Clostridiales bacterium | reverse complement strand
GTTTGGTCTGAAGGTGTGTGCATCGATAGAAGACATACAACGAAAGCTGCCGCAACTGTGTAGGCAGTCAAAACGATTGCGGAAGTATAGACTGATTTGTTTATCCTAACGCATATGGGACGATGCCCTCATCGTCCCGCAATCCGATTTTTATTTTACGGAAAAAGAAGGACAAAGATGAAAGCAAGTACGTTTTTTAAAACCCTTAATTTTTTCACGGGAAAGCTGTACAACGCGGGTTACGACAAATTTGTGAAAGAGCGCGGCATAGAAACGCGTGAAGACATTGTATACGACGCGGAATTTCCCGAAATTAGGCTTGGCGATTTTTATCGGGCGAAGTCTGTCGCGCCCCTTCCCGTGGTGATATATATTCACGGCGGCGGGTTTGTCGCGGGCAACAAGCGCGATAGGCGGTATTATTGCGCGGAGATTGCGGCGAGCGGGTACGCGGTCTTTTGCGTAAATTACGGCGTCGCGCCGACGCATAGATTTCCGTTCGGGATTTTGAGCGTCATCAAGGCTCTCGGCTTTTTAGACGAAAAGGCGCGTGAATACGGACTCGATATGAGTCGGACGGTCTTAAACGGAGATTCCGCGGGAGCGTATATGGCGGCTTGCGTTTCGGCGGCGGCGAGGAGCGAGGACTATCGTACCTTAATCGGCGCGCCCGAAACCGCGGTGATTCCTAAAGGGCTTATCATGGGCTGCGGAAATTACGATTTGATTGAACTGACGGGTCGGAGATCGACCTTTGACCTTTTAAACAAGATTTTGATAGATTTGACGGGGTGGAAGGATTTTTCACATTTTGACGAATACGGTTACCGCAAGGTTTTTAACCCGTCGCTCTATATGGAGGGGAGCAACGCGCCCGAAATTTTGATGATTTACGCGCTCCGCGACCGATTTTGCAAGGGACATGCGGAGCTTTGGATAAAGGCTTTTTCCGAACGCGGTATTCTTTGCGAAAGTATATCCGACGGGACAAAGGTACACAACTATCATCTACGGCGGCAACCGCAACCGTCTAAGGACGCAAAAGCAAAGATTGTGAGTTTTTTAAATAAAATTAAGACTTTATAAGTTTAAAAACAGAAAAACAAAAAAGGAGTAAACTATGAAGAAAAAAGTTGCAATCTGTACGGCGGTGCTTGCCGTTCTATCGGTTTTGCTTTCGTCGTGCTTTAACGAAAGTAAAGCGGACAAGTCGTTACCCGATTTTGCGACGGCGGGGTACGGGATAGAAAACGCGAATGAGGCGGGGTGGTACGAGGTGTTCACCGACGAATTTACGGGTGATACGCTTAACGGCGATATTTGGACGACCTCTCCGCACGGATTGAGGACGGCGAGCAACATGAGCGGTGATACGGCGGGAATGAACTCCTCATATTGGTGTCCCGACATGGTGAGCGTACACGACGGGATTGTAGAGATACGCGCCGAGCAACGGACGGATCATGTTTGCTCAAGCGGTATTTGTCCGTCAAGCGGGATATTTACGGGCGGGATAGAGACGCGTGAGGTGTTAAAGGACGGCGACGGAAAAGGGACGGGAGATAGGCTGCTTTTCGGTCAAGCGTTCGGCTATTTTGAAACGAAAGTAAAATTCCCGAACGGCGAAGGGGTTTGGTCCGCGTTTTGGCTCCAATCGAGCAATCAGAGAAAGCTTGGAAACGCGGGGCGCGACGGAACGGAGATCGATATATATGAGAGCGCGTTCGTTTTAAATCCTACGGTGATGGGACACGCGCTGTTGTGGAACGGTTACGGCAAGGAGGGGCGCGTAAAGGACAAAAAGATAAACGTCGGGTACGACTTGTTTGACGGGTGGCACACCTTCGCGCTCAAATGGACGCCGAAGTATTATGTGTTTTATATCGACGGGGTAGCGACGTGGGCGACGAACGGCGGCGGCGTGGCGAAAGTAAAGGAGTTTTTGCGGCTGACGGTCGAGGTCGATCAAGGCGATAAGTCGGGACCTCACGGTCAAACTATCGGGAATTTTAACGCGGCGAACGAATATGTTTTTTCGGTCGATTACGTCAAGGTCTACCAAAATAAAAATTATGCGAAGTACGAAAAGGAAGATTCGTATTATAAAGGGAAGTTGAGTAAGGCAAACTAACTCATTTACGCATGTTTTGTGTTCCTTTTTTTATTTTTGCATGAAAATCGTTTACATTTTGTCTTTTTTGGTGTAAAATAGAATAGTCGCATGGAACTATGCGAATAACAAATCAAAAATAATTAAAAAACATAAGGAGAAACGAATCATGGCATCAGCAAGATACGAAATCACGAAGCACCGCTTAAAGAGTGAGTACAAATACCAACTCATCGCGGCGAACAACAAGGTTTTAGCGGAGAGCGATTGGTACTCGTCCAAAGACGCATGCAGAAAGGGCGTGGACGCTTTGAAAAAAATCGCCGTCGAAGCGGAAATCAAAGAAATCGAATAGTCAGCACGTTTCAAAAAAACAAAAACCGCAAACAAAAGGGGCGGCGGCATAGCCGCTTCTTTAATTGCGGTTGTTTTTATTAAGATATTTTTACAAAATTTTCTCTATTTTGGAGAATTTACAAAATTTTTTACTTTATGTTTATTTTAGACGCTAACGGTTTAGTTAAGAATATAAAAGAGATATCGGACAAAAGAGAACGCGTCTTATATTATTCTTATCATTACAATGCGGAAATAGAGAACGGCGGACATATTCAGCTGTTTGTCAACAAAGACGATTGGAATTTTGAAGAAATGCAAGAGCTTTTCGCTCCGATTTATTCCGCGGACTTATGCGAAAACCTACGAAAAGCGGTCGTTGA
>JAITOQ010000111.1 GCA_031289865.1 Clostridiales bacterium | reverse complement strand
AGAATGACACCCGCTTTTCAATCGACACGGACGCCTACTTTAAAATCCGCAATTCTGCATTCTGCATTTTGCATTTCAAAAGTATTCTGCATTAAACAAGCATTCTGTATTAAAAAATGATTAGGAATAAAAAAATGGAAAGATTTCAAGCGATAGAGCGCAGTCTGATTACGACATATCGGACGCACATTTGGAAAAAATTTGTCGAGGCGGTCAACGAGTACGAGTTGATTAAGGACGGCGACAAAATTGCCGTCTGTATTTCGGGCGGCAAGGATTCTTTTTTGATGGCGAAATGTTTTCAAGAGCTTTTGCGCCACGGCAAAAAAAATTTTGAAGCGGTCTATCTCGTCATGGATCCCGGTTACAACGAGATAAACCGTCAAGCGATAGAGGAAAACTCCGCGCTTTTAAACCTCCCGATCACGGTGTTTGAGTCGGATATTTTTTCCGTTGTCGCGACCGCGGAGGGGACTCCGTGCTATCTTTGCGCGAGAATGAGAAGGGGCTTTTTGTATGCAAAGGCAAAGGAACTCGGCTGCAACAAAATCGCGCTCGGACACCATTTTGACGACGTGATAGAAACGATACTCATGGGGATTTTGTACAACGGGCAAATTCAGTCCATGATGCCTAAGCTTAGGAGCGACAATTTTGAGGGCATGGAGCTGATTCGCCCGCTGTATCATATAAAAGAACGCGACATTATCAATTGGAAAAACTACAACGACCTCTCTTTTATTCAATGCGCTTGCCGTTTTACCGAAAATTGCACGGTTTGCGACAACGGCGGCGGCGGTTCTAAGCGGCAAGAGATGAAATATCTGATCCGCTCCCTTAAAAAAACCAATCCAAACGCGGATATAAGTCTGTTTAAGAGCGTCTATAACGTCAATCTCGATACCGTTATCGGCTACAAAAAGGACGGGGAACGGCATCATTTTTTGGACGAATACGATAAAACGGATATTAAATAGGAAAAAACGGATATTAAGCGATAGAAAACGGATAAAAACACTTGATTTTTTTTGCGAACGGTGTTAAAATATACTTATTCGATATGTAAATAATGGGGGAACATGAGAATTTCTACAAAAGGTCGGTACGGACTTGCCGTAATGGTCTGTCTTGCCGAAAAATCCGCACAGCTTACGGCGGTCGATATCGCAAAAAAACTCGGTATCTCAAAGATATATTTAGAACAAGTCTTGTCGCTTTTAAAGGGGACGGGGCTTATAAATTCGGTCAAGGGCTTTCAAGGCGGCTACCATTTGGATGCGGCGGCAAGGGAAGTCACGGTTTTGGACATTCTAAAGGCGACCGAACCGTCGTTGTTTGAACATACGGAGCCGTGTGCCGCGGATGTAAACGCGGGATATATCGAAAAAGCCGTACAAAGTACGGTTTGGGAAAAGCTTGACGCGTCGATTGCCGCGCTTTTGGGCGGGATCACTCTGCAAGACCTTGCGGACAACTGTAAAAAGCAAGGCGGCTATATGTTTTATATCTAATTTTTAATTTAAATTACAATTTAACGGATACGTTCGGGGAACAGCATTGAGAAATCTGTCTAAAAAAAGACGATAAGATTTTAAAAAAGCGCACAGCCCTCGCTACTGTAGAAAGGAACTTTTCTTTTCGGAGAAAAGCGGTCTTTGCCGATCCGTACAAAAAAAGTACGGATAAAGTCACTGAGAGTTATCGCTTGTA
Source organism: Clostridiales bacterium (assembly GCA_031289865.1). Lineage (GTDB taxonomy): Bacteria > Bacillota > Clostridia > Christensenellales > JAISNN01 > JAISNN01. Next base: position 16,550 of record JAITOQ010000111.1, on the reverse strand, counting down.
ACAAAAGCGGCACCTTGGGAAGGCGGGCAAAGAGAGTACTTTCAGTCAGGATACCCGCTCGTATGTCGTCACAAACTTAGTTTTCGACGGGAAAACTTGGGTTTACGGCGTGCTTTAATGCTATCGGTATGTCTATGACCTCTTTTTTTCGTGGAAAAAAGAGGTCTTTTTTTACAAGTAATAGGTAATAGGTAATAGGTAATAAGTAAGGAAAAAGAGATGTGATTCGTAAGTATCGGCGGCATAAAATTCCCCTTAGGGGAATTTTATGCCGTCCATATTAAAGAAAACTACTTTTATTCGGATACGGGACACTGACTTTTTTGTATCGGAGCAAAGCGACCCCTTAACTTTCAACTTTCCATTTTCAACTTTCAACTAACAATAACGCGTCTAACGCGTGGATATACAGTCAAAAAAAATAAAAAAAAGAGGTATATTATGAAAAAGAATTATTACAAAACCGTGTTACTTATCACGCTTTCCGTGGTATCCGTGCTGGCGTTATCGTCATGCCAATGGATTTCCGACTTGTTTCGTCCAAAGCCGAACGAAGGGGAAAAGGCTATCGTTTTACTTGTCGCGAACGAAATTCCGACGGACGGCGGTGAATATGCGACCTTGACGGGGGATGCGACGGCTTACTCGCACGATACTGACGCGGGCTATGTCTACGATGCTTTAAAAGAGTTAAAGGACGGAGGAAAAATCTCCTATACCGGTACGGACAGCGAATACGGTTTTATGATAGAAGCCTTTGACGGAATCGAGCTGCAAGGCAATGAATATATCGCGCTCTATTTCCGCTTTAAGGACGGCAGTTTTGACGATACTCTAATGGACAAAGAATGGTCAAAGCCGATTTCTTACGGGGACAAAATCTACTATTCCGCAAACGTCGGCATTTCGTCGCTCCCGCTCTCCGACGGAATGGAAATATTGCTTGTAAAGGGAACTTGGTAACAAACGGCTCTTAATAGTCCGTTCTTCTACGGAATGGAAAGATTGCCGACAAAGGAAACACATTAACAAATGGTTTAAAGAAAATGAAAGCACAAAAAATAGCTCTGACCGCGCTCCTTGCCGCCTCGCTTGTAGCCGGTAAGGAGGCTCTCGGCTTCATTCCTAACGTTGAGATAATAACGCTCTGTATAGCGGTATACGGAGCGGTTTTCGGCATGGGGATAAGCTTTGCCGCCGTTTTGATTTTTTGCGCGTTGGAGGGTTTTTTGTACGGATTCGGGTATTGGCTTTTGCTCTATATCACTTATTGGCCTTTCGTCGCGGTCGTATTTTCGCTCATTGCGAAACGTTCGGAGAGGTTGGTATGGTTTGCGCTTGCCGCGGTCGCTTTGACTATATTTTTCGGGGTTTGGTCAACGGCGTTAGATACGTTTTTTATGACGGCAAAGCCCACCTTGCGCTTTTTCGGCATACGCTATTTTAACGGCGCGCCGTTTTTTATCACGCATATTATATGCAACGCGATAGTTTTTCCGACCGCCTTTGTACCGCTTAGAGACGCGGTGAAACGCATTTCTACAAAAACAAAATAAGGCTGACCGCCATGACTATCATGCCCGCGACAAAGCCGATCATGGTTCGGCGATGCCCGCCGTATTCACGCGCAGATGGGAGAAGCTCGTCGATAGATATGTAGACCATTATCCCCGCGACCGCGGCAAAGACAAGCCCCGGTATCATTCGGTTCAAAAAACGTCCTATAATCAGGTAACCTATGAGCGCGCCGAGAGGCTCCGTAAGCCCCGACAAAAAAGAGTATAGAAACGCCTTTTTCTTGCTCCCCGTCGAAAAATAGATCGGCGCGGACACCGCTATCCCTTCGGGGATATTGTGAATGGCGATTGCGAAGACTATCGGCATGGCGAGCGCGGGGTCGGAGAGCGCTGAAAGAAAGGTCACAAGTCCTTCGGGAATGTTATGCAGTCCTATAGCAAGCGCGGTGAGTGTTCCCGAACGGAGCAAAGCCGCCGCTTTTTTTTTGTCGTGCTCCGGAGAAAGGAGGTTTAAATCGGATTTGGATCTGCCGCGCCTACGGAGAGGGCGGTCGGTTGTCGGAGAGAGGAGATTGAATTCGGATTTGGACACGTCGGCTTCGGAGGGAGAAAGGTCTTTTTCGAGAGGCGGTTCGGCGTGCTGTGAGGGGAGAAGCTTGTCGATGACGGCGATGATCAACATGCCGGCAAAAAAGGCGAGTACCGTATAAATCGTACCGTTTTTCGCGCCGAATTCCGCGGAAAGCCCGTCCTTTGCCTTAAAGAAAATCTCTATCATAGACACATAGATCATGACCCCAGCGGAAAAACCCAGACTGACAGACAAAAAGCCCGTGTTTGATTTTTTTGCGAACATGCCGATGAAGCTGCCGATCACGGTCGAAAAACCCGCCAAAAACGTAAGTAATAAAGCCACTAAAACCTCTTTTCCAAACATAAAATTCCTCCGCCTCTAAAAAATATTCTCATGCTCAGTATACGGAGTGGAGCGGGGAAGTGTGATTTCGCCCGGAATGACGCCGACTTTTTTATTCGAGCCGATTAAATATGTTGTTTTTTGTACATATTTAAAGCGGAATTTTAAACACGTTTAAGTCTTATACGGCGGTCGTTTTAGATCCTTCGCAAGCTCAGAATGACGCCGACTTTTTTAAAATTTATGACAAAAATTTTTTAAAAACCTATAAAAATCCCTTGACAACAAATTTAAAAGTGGTATAATATAGTCGAAAGGTCAAAGAAAGTCAAAGTCTATAACCGATTGGTTTGTAAAAAAACGAAGCCCAAAGCGATTCGCGGCGGTTTATAAAAAAATCCTTTAAAGGGGCGTTATGTCAAACAGAAGCGATATTATCGAAAGCTTTATATTGGATATCATCGGCAAGAGCGGCGAAGCCGTGATTAACCGAAATGATTTGGCGGGGCGGTTTGACTGTGCGTCGAGTCAGATAAACTATGTGTTAAACACGAGGTTTACGTCCGACAAGGGATATTCGATAGAGAGCCGTAGGGGCGGCGGGGGATATATACGGCTGTTTCGCATGAACGACAGCGAGGGATATTTTAAAGCCCTTGCCGAGGAAATCAAGGCAAAGCCGCTATCTTTCGGGAAATGCGAACATAATATAGAGAGGCTTGTACTTGACGGAGTGATTTCGGTCGAGGCGGGGGAGATTTTGGAATCCGCGCTCACCGACAAGGCATTAAAGGGTGCTGAAAAGCCCGACCTCGTCAGAAGCGATATATTTTACAGAGTGGTCGAGGGGCTTTGGAAAAGGAGGTCTGAATGAAAAAATTTACGTTTAATTATAACCGCGTCATGAGATTTGCGGAGGAAAAAGCAAAATCGACGGGGGGAGTTATCGGTACGGAGCATATTCTGTACGGAATGTTAAAGCTCGATGAATGCGCGGCTGCGGAGCTGCTAAAAAAGGCGGGTATGACGCTTGCTTCGGTGGAGCGGGTTTTTCCCGCGGAAAGCGACGCGCTGCGCTCCGCCGGCTTTGTCTATTCGCCGCGGGTAAAGAGGATAATCGACAAAACCGTCACCATGTTTGCCGACGCGGAGGATTTTATCGGGACGGAGCATCTCTTGTTTAATCTTTTACAAGACAACGAGAGCGTCGCTTATAGGATTTTAAAGAACGCAACTATCGACACGGTTTCGCTTGCATACATGACTTATCACTATATCCTAAACAATTCCGCGGATCGCGATCTTGCCGACGACGACATTGACCTTGAGGACATCTTCACATTTTTCGGCAACAGCCCGCCGAAGCCGCAACCGGATAAGCTATCCTTCTTTTTTACGGACGTGAGCGATGCCCCTAAAGAGAAGATTAACGAGAGAAAAATCGGAAATTCGAGTAAAAAGTTTGAAAAAACCGACAAAAACGACGCGGATTATGCATCGCTCGGTACAAACTTGACGGATAAGGCGCGTGACGGCAAGCTGGACCCCGTCATAGGGCGTACAAAAGAGATAGAGCGCGTGATACAGATACTTTCGCGCCGCACGAAAAACAACCCCGTTCTCATCGGCGAACCCGGAGTGGGAAAATCCGCTATAGCGGAGGGGCTTGCGCAACTGATTGTGTCGGGAAATATCCCCGAAACATTAAAAAACAAGCAAGTCTTTTCTCTCGACATTTCGAGCGTGGTCGCGGGGACGAAGTACAGAGGCGAGTTTGAAGAACGCTTAAAAAAAGCCGTCAGCGCGCTCATGAAGAGCGGAAATACTATCGTATTTATCGACGAAATCCACATGATCGTCGGCGCGGGAGCGTCGGAGGGATCTGTGGACGCGGCGAATATTTTGAAACCGCTACTTGCGCGGGGCGAACTTCAGACTATAGGCGCGACGACGATTACGGAATACAGAAAGCATATAGAAAAGGACGCCGCTCTCGAACGGCGGTTTCAACCCGTCATGGTCGAGCCGCCTAACGTGGAGGATACCGTAGGGATTTTGAAAGGACTCCGCGACAAATACGAGGCTCATCACAAAGTACAGATTACGGACGAGGCGATAAATGCGGCGGCGATTATGTCGGATAGGTATATCACCGATCGGTTTTTGCCCGACAAGGCGATAGACCTCATAGACGAGGCGGCGAGCAGAATGAGGATAAAAAGCTATTCAAAGCCCGAAAGCCTCAAAAAACTCGAAGAAAAATTTGAAGTGTTGAATGCGTCGCTAAGCTCCGCTGTCAAAAAACAAGAGTTTGAAAAAGCGGGCGAATTAAAAGAGGAGAGGAGATCCCTCGCGTTTGAGATAAAGGAAAGTACCGACGAGTGGAAGGAATGCCTTGCCAAATCAAAGCTTGCGATAGGTGAAAACGAGATTGCGGATATCGTTTCGTCGTGGACGTCCATTCCCGTCAAAAAACTGATGGAGGACGAAGCGGAAAAGTTGATGAGGTTGGAGTCCATCATAAAAAAACGGATTATAGGACAAGACGAAGCCGTCGAATCTCTGTCGAGAGCGGTTCGCCGCGCCCGTGCGGGGATAAAAGACCCTAAGCGTCCGATAGGCTCGTTCATCTTTTTAGGCCCGACGGGCGTGGGAAAAACGGAGCTCTCTAAGGCGGTCGCGGAGGCGATGTTCGGCGACGAGTCCCTCATGGTTCGCGTCGATATGTCCGAATATATGGAAAAATTTAACGTCAGTAAGCTCATAGGCTCCGCGCCCGGTTATGTCGGATACGACGAGGGCGGTCAGCTCACCGAAAAAATCCGCAGAAAGCCTTATTCGGTCGTCCTCTTTGACGAGATAGAAAAGGCTCACCCCGACGTATTCAATATCCTGTTACAGATTATGGAGGACGGGGTTTTGACCGACTCCCACGGGAGAACAGTCAGCTTTAAAAACACTATCATCATCATGACATCGAACGTCGGCGCAAGCGAGATAAAAAACGCGCTCGGCTTTAACGGCGGCGGGCAAGCCGACTACGAAAGCATGAAAACCAAACAGCTCGACGCGCTAAAGGACACGTTTAAACCCGAATTTATCAACCGTATCGACGACGTGATTATCTTTAGGAAGCTTGACCGCGACGACACAAAAAAGATTGCGGCAATCATGATCGGCTCGATTTCCAAACGGCTAAAGGATAGGGATATAGAAATCTCTATCACGGAAGCCGCTATAGACCACCTCGCCGAAAAAGGCTTTGACCCCGAATACGGCGCGAGAAATCTTCGCCGCACCTGCCAAAAGCTCATAGAGGACAGATTGTCGGAGGAAATCATTTCGGGAAGATATAAGTTCGGCGAACGCGTCCAAATCGACTTTGACGGAAAAGGGTTGATATTCACTACGGCAGAAAAAATAGTAAGTTAAAAAAATAAACAAAAAAAAACACAACGGAGGAAAAAAACATGCGTATCGAAATTATTTGCAAAAATTACACGGCGGGCGACAAGCTCAAGGACATTCTCACAAAAAAGATTGAAAAATTGGACAAATACTTTGACGACGGCGTTTCGGCAAAAATCAATTTGAGCGAAAGCGCGGCAAAAAACTTGACGATGGAAATCACCATAAAGACGGGCAACACCCTCCTTCGCGCCGAGACGACGGGCGAAAGTCAGTATGACAACATAGACGTGATTCTGCCGAAAATCGAAAAACAAATCGTAAAATTTAAGACCAAAAACAAGACGAAAGCGCAAAAAGCCGCGGAATACGCTTCGTTTCTCTACATGAGCGGCTACGACGCGGGCGACGCGGGCAAAATCACAAAGAAAAAGAAACTCGACCTCGTCCCGATGACCACAGACGACGCTCTCGATAATATCGATCTCATAGGACACGACTTTTTTGTCTTTATAAATTCGGAAACCGACGCGGTGAATATCGTATATAAGAGGAAGAGCGGCGGGTACGGTTTGATAGAGTTGAATTACTAAGAAAAATGCTTTTTTAATGCAGAATGCAGAATGCAAAATGCAAAATGCAGAATGCAGAATGCAGAATGCAGAATGGCGGAATAAAATAAAAGTCGGTGTCATTCTGAGCGAAGCGAAGAATCTCAAACGTCAAGCCGTACAACCGCAAATATATTTTGAGTTGTACAGCCGACGTTTTGGATCTTTCGCGAAACTCAAGATGACACCGACTTTTTTTGTCCGCAATTTTCAACTTTCAACTTTCAACTTCAAAACTACATCATGACACCGACTTTTTTTGTCCGCAATTTTCAACTTTCAACTTCAAAACTACATCATGACACCGACTTTTTTGTCCGCAATTTTCAACTTTCAACTTCAAAACTACATCATGACGCCGACTTTTTTTTGTCCGCAATTTTCAACTTTCAATTTTCAACTTTCAACTTCAAAACTACCTCCCACGCGCTATGCGTAGCGTTTGAGATACGTCCCGATTTTACGGCGTCGCCGACGGTATAGACCCGCGGAAATTCGTTTTTGATTTCGCCGAGAAGCGCGCTATTGGGGCGTACGCCAATAGCGAGAATTACGAGATCGACGGGGAGCGGGACGGTCGTTTTTTCTTTGAGATTTTCGAGCAGAACTCCGTCGTCCGTGATGCGAACGAGCTTGTGAGAGGTCAATATCTTTGCGCCGTATTCGGCGAGGCGCGGCAACGCGTCGTCGCGGTGCTGCATCCATATCCCCGGCGCGACGGTATCCGCCATCTCGACGACGGTCACGGCGTTGCCCTTTTCGGCGAGGAGTACGGCGGTATCCAGCCCCGTCATTCCCGAACCTATAACGGCGATTTTTTTATTTTTAGGGTCGATTTCTTTTGTGAATACGGCGGTAGACGGGTAGACAAAAGGCTTATCGATACCATCGATACTTTTCGGGACGATAGGCGAACCTCCCGTCGCGGCAATGATTGAGTAGGGCGAAAGTGCGTGGAGATTTTCGAGAGTTGCGGCGGTACTGTAGCGGATTTCGCCGCCTAACCGCGCGACCGCGTTTTCGAGATCGGTGACGCACCAACCTATACGCGCCTTTAGAGCTTCGCTTGCCGCGAGCGCGACTTGACCGCCCGCACGGCTTTCCTTTTCAAATACGACGACATTAAAACCGCGTAAAAGGAGCAGCTCCGCCGTAGAAAGTCCCGCGGGACCCGCGCCGAGGACGGCTACCGTTTTTCCTTCGCCGTCGCGGGGGAGCGGTTGGTTTTCGTTGCCTAAAAAGAGGTTGACGGAGCATTCGCCGTGTTTGCCCGCGTACGCGTTTGTCTGCATACTTTCAAAGCAGTAGAGGCAAGAGATACAGCGTTTGATTTCGCTTGCGCGCCCGCTTTGGGCTTTGTTTGCCCAATGCGGATCTGCTATATGCGGACGGCCGAGCGCGACAAAATCGGAGAGCCCTTCTGTGAGCTGCCGTTCGGCTTCGTCGGGGGTACGGATTACGTTTACCGCGATGATAGGGAGCGAAACCGCGTCCCGAATAGCGCGTATCATATCCGTGCGCCAGCCGTAAGAAAAGGTTGACGGTTCGAGCCAATAGTTAAAGGTGTCGTAGGATGCGCAGCTGACGTCTAATGCGTCGATACCGACCGATTCCAAACGCTTTGCGATCTCTACACCGTCGGTGATCGTGTAGCCGCGCCCCGTTTGTCCGAGCCTTGAGTACAACTCGTCCACGGAGAGGCGAACGACGATAGGGAATGACGGGCAAACCTTTTTTATTCCGTCGATGATTTCGAGGAGAAAGCGCATTCTGTTTTCGAGAGAACCGCCGTACTCGTCGGTGCGGCGATTGGTATGCGGACTCAAAAATTGTTGAATGAGATAGCCGTGCGCCGCATGGAGATACACCCCGTCGCAACCCGCCTTTTGAGCGCGTGCCGCGCCCAATGCAAAGGACTCGACGAGCTTTTTTATCTCACCGTGACGGAGGCTTCTGACCCGCCCTTCGGAAAAATAACTCACACCCGCCTCTTTTGACGGCGCGGCGGCGGCGGGGACTATCTTGTGGTGTAAGAGAAATTTACCCGCGGAGGGAGCAAGCTTAAAGAGCAGCTTGCCGAATTTTTTGGTGAGCCGATCCATTGCGATACAGAGCGGTATAGTACCGACCATAAGCCCGACGTTTTGACGACCGGGGTGATGGAGCTGAACGAAAAATTTTGCGCCGTGGACGTGAATGCGTTCGGCAAAGGTGCGGAGCGGCTCGACGTGATAGTCTTGACTGATACCGAGCTGATTAAAAGCCGCCGCGCCCGTCTTGTCGTCGATACGCGTGATTTCGGTCGCGATAAGCCCCGCGCCCCCCTTAGCGCGCTCCTCGTAGTAAGTTATCATCTCTTCGGTCGGCGTACCGTCAAACTGCCCGAACCCCATCATCATAGGCGGCATAACTATACGGTTTTTGATTTCGCAATTCCCGATCTTAAAAGGACTAAAAAGTATATCGTATGACATGTTGTACCTCTTTTTGAGTTGAAAGTGTCTTTTTTTTCACAATGTTACTATTGTAACGGATTAGAGAAAAAAAGTCAACGTGCTCTCATAGGTTTTTTATTTTTTTTCGTTTGTGCCATTATCCTCAAGCATCCCTTCTATAAACCATTCGACCCGCTTTTTTTGACGTTCGTTCGGTAGTGCGTTGTATAGCTTGAGAATATATGGCTTTTCCGATTGAGTCGACTGTGTGTTTTCGTAGGTTTTTGTGCCGTCCTCGTTTTCACGACCGAGGAGATAGTCGGTCGATATGTTAAAAAAATCAGCCAAAGCCGACAAAGACCCCGCGGTCGGCTCTTTTTTTCCTTTTTCCCATTCACAAATGATTGAGCGGCTGTATCCGATTTTTTCGGAAAGCTCAGACAGAGTTAAATTTTGATTTTTTCTTAAATCTTTTAATACGTTTGAGAATTTCATATAAATATTATAAGAAAAATTCGCTAAAGTACTTGACAAGTTCGCCAAAGCGTATTATAATAAAGTTATATTCGCTAAAGTGGATACAAAACGACATTAAATCCGCTAAAGTGTATAAAAATAGATATGAAAAAATAGAGTTCTACAAAAATTTTAGTATGAAATTGTCTATCATGTTGTGATTTTTAATATGATAGCAACAAAAAATAGAAACAATATGAAGAAAGGAGGTTTTTCTATGGCAGCATCATGGTGTAATTTGGTAAGGCAAGTAATACAATGCGAATATTGCTCTTATTGGGACAAAGATAAAGAACGATGTACGCATAAATAATTTAGAAAAATGTAAAAAAATAAAGTACATTCTAAAAAGACTTACAAGTGTTTGTAAATTAAAAAATCTAAAAAGGAGGTAAATATCTATGCCTACGATATATGTCTGCGGGAATTGCAGAGTTTATTATACATCATCGGGTTATTGCAGAGACTGCGGGAAAAGACTCCAAGCCGAGCATGTCAGTGAAGTTCCGCCTTTAACAATAAACAATGAAGATGACGATGAAAACGAAAAGTAAAATCTATAAATATCCTATAAAAATATGAGAAGCGTTAAAGTGTAATAATAAAAAATTACAAAAGGAGCAAAAAATGGCACATGAAACCATTATAATCGAACAGTTGGAAAATTGGCTTCAGCATACCGATCGTTATTCGTTGTGCGAAGATGAACTGGCGGCTGTATTGCGATATATCCTACGACCCGAAATCAATGCTTTTATGAATGGCTCTCAGCATGAAGTCGAAGAAAAGGTTAAGAGAGCCATACGATATCTTAATGAAAATGATTATTATTCAGCAAAAACAGAAGTACAAGAAACTGTTTCAATTATAAAAATATCCATTCATAAAAATGATTCACAATCTTACGATTGTTCCAGCTCGACATCGGACGGGATACTGGGTTGGATATATAGAAAAATGTTTAAATAATTAAATAAAAAAGGAGAAATTTTAAATGGGTTCTATTATCAAGTTAATAATTTTTCTTATCATTGGGGCGATTCTCGGCGCATTAGCTGCAATGTTTGTTGGTGTTGTGCTTGGCTTTAAAGGAGATTCATTCTCCATTATTATTCCGATCATAGGCGCGGTTGTAGGAGCGGGAGCAGGGTTGTCGGTAGCTGCAAAGATAGGTTAAATTTAAAACAAATCGAAAAGAAAAAACCTGTGTCATTACAATAAAAATGTTTAGAATGACACGGGTTTTTTTGTTACGGGACGATGAGTGCACATTAGGATAATTAAGGCGTTTGAGGGATTTTATGCATTCTGAATTAAAAAAATTGTATGGCAGTCGTTTGAGATTCTTCGCATACGCTCAGAATGACACATGCTTTTTATTCGCAATTCTGCATTCATAGAGGGGAGCGAAAGTTAGTCTTTTAAGCACCCTATAGGCACGATATACACGCCGTCTTTGCGGCGGTATGCGTAGTTGCTTGCTGTTAATACCATTAAAAAGGAGGGATCGTTCATTTTTTCGGTGTTGACGGTTTCTTTTAGTTTCAATAGATTTTCGGCGGCTTTTTCGGTTTCTTTCATTCCCATTTTTACCTCAACCGCGCCCCAACGTCCGTCCCTTAATTGAACAACGGCATCGGTTTCTAAGCCGTAGCTGTCGCGGTAGTGATAAACCGTTCCGCCGATTGCTTCGGCATAAACGCGCAAGTCCCTAACGCAAAGCGATTCAAACAGCAAACCGAAGGTGTTAAAATCTTTTAGTAGTCCGCTTGCGTCCACGCTGAGAACCGCGGCGGCGATAGATGGGTCTACAAAGTGGCGGGTGGGAGAGGTGCGAACCGCTGTTTTGGAACGGATAGACGGATTCCAAGCGCGCAAATCCTCAACGACAAAGAGCTTTGAAAGGACGTTAAAATAACTTAGCACGGTATTTTCCGACAGCCCCTCGTCGTCGCCGCGCATATCTGCGCGGATAGTCGAAACGCTTGCTTGCGTGGAAATGTTCCGCGCAATACTGCGCATAAGCGATCGGACGCGTTCGGGGTCGCGCTGGACACCGTCGATTTTAGACGCATCGGAATTGATTGTCGCTTCTATATATTTGTACACTTGAGAAATAGCTATATCGGCGGGTTTGCCTATTGCAAAAGGCCAACCGCCGCGAGTGAGAACAAACGCAAGCTTTTCAACGGACTCGATAGAAAGGGCTGCAATTCCCTCAATATCGGTGCTGTCAAATAACGATTTTAGTGATACTTGACCGCTCGATTCTTGCGATTCGTAAAGCGACATAGGACGCATAGTCATACGGTCGATACGTCCCGTTCCCGTATGCATAGTCGCGCCGTCGGGCGCGGCTGCCGAACCCGTTAAGATATACTGTCCGCATTTACCCTTGCTTTTGTCTACGGCAAAACGCACCGCGTCCCACAGAACGGGCGCGACTTGCCATTCGTCAAGCAGTCGCGGCTTTTCTCCGTCAAGCAAAAGCGACGGTTTCGTGTCCGCCATTTGCATATTGATTGCGAAACGATCAGGGTCTTGCATATACAGTGTGCTTTTTGACAGTTGCTCTGCAGTGGACGTTTTTCCGCACCACTTCGGACCGGCAATATAAACGGCACCGGATGCTTTAAGTTTTTTTGATAAAATGCGGTCGGCAATACGCGGCAAATAGGTTTCATCCATAGAAAAGCCTCCTAAATGATTGTATTATACCAAAAATTAAAGGCAACGTCAAGGCATTTGAGGTATTTGAGGTTTTTTTGTTGAGGCATTTGAGGTTTTTTTGTTGAGGCGTTTGAGGTTTTTTCGCTGAGGTGTTTGAGGGATTTAATCCGAATAATAAAGCAAGTGTCATTCCGAGCTTGCGAAGAATCTAAAACATCAGTTGTACGACCGCAAAAAAATAGAAAAAACCTCAAAAAGCTATTTGAAAATCTTAAAAAGTATGCTATAATAAATTATAAAGGACGATATCCTAACCGTCCAATATCCGAATAAAAAACAAATGAAACGGAGAACATAATGAGCAATTTTTTTAAAAGCATTGCGGCGAAAATCGGCAAATTGACGAAAAAACAAAAACGTGGAATTGCCGCATGTATTGCGGTTGTTCTCATATTGGCGATCGGGATACCCGTAGGGCTTACATTGAGTGCCGAACTTAAATTTACCCGTATAGACGGCGGTTATTCGGTCGGCGCGGGCGCGGCGGCAAAATTGAGAACGGAAATTGTTGTTCCCGAAACACACAACGGAAAACCGGTAATCGCTATAGGGAACGAGGCTTTTAGCGGATATAATAAATTGATCTCAATCACGCTCCCGACTGCGGTCATAATTATCGGGGATTCTGCTTTCGCCGGTTGTAGCGGACTGACCTCAATTTCGCTCCCTAATATCGCAAGTATCGGGGATAGGGCTTTCGCCGGTTGTAGCGGATTGATCTCAATTTCGATACCAAAGGTCGCAAGTATCGGGGATGGGGCTTTCGTTCTTTGTAGCAGACTGACGTCAATCTCACTACCCAAGGTCGCAAGTATCGGGCATAATGCTTTCAATAATTGCAGCGGACTGATCTCGATCGATGTTGAGCAAGACAATCAATATTACAGCTCGATAAACGACGTATTATACAACAAAGCGAAAACGGTGCTTATCGCTTGTCCGAGCGGAAAGACGGGGGAAATTATCGTACCTAATAGTGTTACTCGTATCGGTGATGCCGCTTTTAATAATTGCAGCGGACTGACCTCAATCTCGCTGCCCAAGGTCACAATTATCGGAAATCAAGCTTTTTTATCTTGTAACGGACTGACCACGGTCACTCTCCCTAAGGTCACAATTATTGGCGAGAGCGCATTCTCTAATTGTAGCGGACTGACGTCAATTTTGCTCCCTAAGGTCACAAGTATCGGGAATTATGCTTTCATGAGTTGTAGCGAACTGACCTCAATCACGCTCCCCACGGTCACAAGTATCGGGACTTGGGCTTTCTACGGTTGCGTCGCAATGACCTTTATCACACTCAACGAGGTTACAATCATCGGGGATTTTGCTTTCGAGGGCTGGACGGAAGACCAAACGATTTATGTTGTGGGCTACACTGCCGCACCCGATGGGTGGAGTGTTTGGTGGAATATGTTTTGTTCCGCTAATGTCGTTTGGGAAGAATAGAACCGACAAAATCAAAGGGTTAGACAAACAGAAACAGCGAACGTTTTAAGGGCGTTCGTTGTTTTTTTGTTGTGCGGTTATATGGCTATCGTTTGAGATTCTTCGCAAGTTCAGAATGACAAAATCACACAATTCCACGGAATTATGTGATTTTATGATTTTATCTTGATGGTTAGTGGTGTGATTTCGGCTTGACTTTTTAGGGAGTTGCAAAAACTCTCTTTCAAAAAGGTTGCTAAAATAATTTAAATGTGGTACAATAAAAAAAGGAAACAATTGTAGCTTTTTAAGCGTGTTTTTGTTTCTTTATAAGAGAGATATACCGGAAATCGTCTAAATTAAGGGTTCGTTGGTGTTTTTCGGTATTAAATACAAAGAGAGATTAACCACAAGGAGAAACCATGGAAAAATTTTTACAAGCGGTAGAAGACTTTTTTTTGGGAACGGGGACGCGGTGGCTGGAGGCGTTGGTGCTTTTGGCGGTCGGGATCGTTGCTATCAAGCTTGTTTCGCGTTTTTTGCGGAGTATACTTCACCGCACGAAGCTTGACGGGACGGCGGTGTCGTTTTTGGTAAGTCTTACAAACGGCTGTTTGATTTTGGTGCTGTTCTTTTTGGTGATGAAACAATTGAATATCGACGCGTCGAGCGTCATCGCCATCGTCGCCGCATCGGGCTTAGTCGTCGGGCTTGCTCTCCAAAACAGCCTTGCCAACGTCGCGAGCGGAATTATACTGCTTTTTTCTAAGCCGTTTAAGGACGGAGACAAGGTGAGAGTCGGCGGTTCCGAGGGCAACGTCAAAAAGATAAAGATTACGAATACCGAGCTTATTACCGCGGACAACGTAATCATCATCATTCCCAACAGCCAAATGATAAACGGTGAGCTTATCAACTATTCTGCGCGTCCGACGCGGAGATTAGACTTAAACGTGGGCGTCGCCTATGAAGCGGATATCGACGCGGTAAAGGCGGTTCTACAAAAATTAGCCGACGAAGACCCGTGGCTTTTGCATAAGCCCGAGCCCGAAATCAGGGTGTCGGAATTAAAGGATTCGTCGGTAAACTATCTCACGCGGGCGTGGGTTCCGACGGAGCATTATTGGGACGTCTATAACGCCTTTCCCGAAAAGGTGCTTCGCGCCTTTAAGGAGAGCGGAGTGGAGATTCCGTACAACAAACTGAACGTATTTGTAAAGGAGGAAAAGTAAGATGAACGGAGAGATTTTTCTTGCGGTACCGACGTTTTTCGGAGATCTATGGTATCTTTACGATTTGGCACTTTTGGCGATAGTCGCCGCGTGCATTGTATTGATACTTTTGCTGAGAAAGCGTACAAAAGCGAGGGTCGCTTGTAAGCTGTTAACTTCAGCCGCAAAAAACTTTAAGACAATAGGGACTATTTCCGACGCGGCGCGCATAAAAATATATATGTTGAGCGCGCTCAACCTTTTGAGGAGCGCGGAATACTACTATTCGGCTTATGTCGATGAAAAAGACGCGTACGACCTTGCGGAATCGCGGAGTGCGCTAAGGGAATTGATCGGACGGGCGGAGGAAAGCTCATCCGAGGGCGCGGCCGATGTCAAAGAACACGTTCGGGAATTTATAGGCGCGTTGGAACTGATCAAAAAGCCGAAATAAAGAGAGAAATAATAAGAGAGCAAAACAAAAAATAAAGAGGGAAACAATAAAAAAGTAAAACAAAAAATAAAGAGAGAAAAAACAAAAAACAGAATAAAAGAGGGGGAGTAGAAGATGAGGATAACGATTATAGGAGCGGGGCAAGGCGGGTTGACCGCCGCTTGCTTTTTAGCAAAGGGCGGTCACGAAGTGGCGGTCTATGAAAAAAACGCGAGGGACGCGCTCTCGTATGATTGGCACGACGACGCCGCGCCGTCGGTATTTCAAGAATTCGGTATTCCGTTACCGTCCTCCGACGCATATTTTACCAAACGGAATTGGTCGTTTGTCGGACCTTTTTCCGACAAGTGGTGCAAGCTCCATGAGGACGCGGAAAAATTGGACTATTCCTTTGAACGCCGTCTGCTGTCGAGCCATTTTGTGAGTCTTGCGGAGAGTGCGGGCGCAAATTGTTATTTTGAAAGCCCCGTGGAAGCCTTGATTATGGACGAAAACCGCGTCAAGGGCGTTGTTTTAGACGGAAAAGAAATCTTTTCGGAGCTTGTGATAGATTCGTCGGGAGTTTTTTCAAAGTTTCGCGCATCTCTCCCCGAAAATTTCGGTATTCCCAAAGAGCCCGGCGGCGAAGGGTGGGTAGAAACCTACCGCGCTTTTTTTGAACCGCGTGAGGGCGCGTCGCCCGACCCCGAAAATACAAACAGAGGCTATGTCAAATATTTGGGCAAAAAAGCCCTCGCGTGGGTGATTCAAGACCCGCCTACGGGACAGATAAACGTACTTGTGTGCAAGGTCGGCGGCTTTAAAGAGGGCGAGTTTGACGAGTTTTTAAGGGCGTTAAAGGAAGAAAATCCTATTATCGGCGACAAGGTTTTGAGGGGCGGTACGGCGGGTTGTATTCCCGTGCGCTATCCCGCGGACAAGATGGTCGCGGACGGGTATGCGGTGGTCGGCGACGCGGCTTTTATGACGACTCCGATGATCGGGTCGGGGATTGCTTCCTCGACGGCGGGCGGCGCGATACTTGCGGATACGGTAAATCAAGCGGGTTCCGCGGAAACCGCCGCGCTTTGGGATTATCAAGTGCGGTTTATGAAGCGTTGCGGCGCAAAACACACTGCGATAGATATCATGAAACGAATGCTGCTGAATTTAGAGGACGTCGCGCTCCGCTATGTCTTTGAGAGCGGAGTTATGTCCGAAAAGGACTTAATTGCGACCACAACGGGGGATATGCTTGTCCTCACGCTGTCGGAGTTGTTTAAGAAACTCATCGCGGGGATAAAGGATATCCCGACGCTTTTAAAGCTCAACGATATCATAGCAA